>JAFTIK010000011.1 GCA_017456945.1 Clostridia bacterium | reverse complement strand
CGAAAACTTAATCTGCGTATATTCAGCAAATGAATTCCTTACTCGTATAAACCTTATGAAAGCGTATAAAGACGACGCTAGCACGCCTATTATCCACGGCAAGAAAGTCGTAGTAGTTGGCGGTGGTAACGTTGCAATGGACGCTGCAAGATGCGCAAAGCGTCTTGGTGGTGACGTACATATCGTTTATAGAAGAACTCTTGACGAACTTCCTGCAAGAAAGGAAGAAGTTGAACACGCTATGGAAGAAGGTATTATTTTCGACCTTCTTACTAATCCTACCGAAATCAAGGGTAACGAAAACGGCTGGGTAAGCGCTATTACTTGTATTAAAATGGAACTTGGCGAACCAGACGCATCTGGTCGTCGTCGCCCCGTTGCAATTAATGGTAGCGAATTCGATATTGAAGCAGACGTAGTTATTATGGCTCTCGGTACTTCACCTAACCCGCTTATTAAATCAACTACCGAAGGGTTAGAAGTTAACAAGCACGGCGGTATCATAACAGACGAAAACGGCTTAACTTCTGTAAAGGCAGTTTACGCTGGTGGTGACGCGGTTACGGGCGCAGCAACCGTTATACTCGCAATGGGAGCAGGTAAGACGGCTGCAAAAGCAATTGACGAATATTTGAACAAATAGGTTAAAAAAGCCGTTCGCGCATTCGCGGGCGGCTTTGTAAACCGTTTTTTATAAAACAACACGCTTAAACGGAGGAAATAATGGATAAAGCATTTGATTACACTATTCTCGACAGCGCCATTGAAAAATTCGGCAATAAAGAAAGTTCGCTTATTGCTATTCTTCAATACGCGCAAGAACACTACAGATATCTTCCCAAGGAAGTTTTTCCGTATCTTGCAGAAAAATTAAATATTAGCATGGCAAAGATTTACGGCGTAGCAACTTTCTACGAAAACTTTTCTTTGGAACAGAAAGGGAAGTACGTTATTAAGGTTTGCGACGGTACGGCTTGTCACGTACGCCACTCTGTACCTATTTTGGAAGCGTTAAGAAAAGAACTAGGTCTTTCTGAAAGCAAGAAGACTACCGACGACCTTATGTTTACGGTAGAAACGGTTGCATGCTTGGGCGCTTGCTCGTCTGCGCCTGCAATTACGTTAAACGACGAAATATATCCGACTATGACCCCTGAATCGGCTATTGCTCTCGTAAAATCCTTAAAGGAGAACGGCTAATGTTAAAATGTAGAGAAGAATTGCAAGCGTTAAGAAAGTCTTGTGAACAAAGAATAAAAGCGGAAGAAAAGAGAATTATCGTATGCGCAGGCGCAGGTTGCGTATCCAAAGGCGCGCTTAAAATTTACGATAAATTTGCGAATATTATGAAGGAAAAAGGGGTAAAGTTTTCTTTAGAGCTCGCAAAAGATCCGCATAGTGACGATATAAGATTAAAACAGAGTGGTTGTCACGGTTTCTGTGAAATAGGGCCACTCGTTCGTATCGAACCACAAGGTTGGTTGTACGTAAAAGTTAAAGTTGAAGATTGTGAAGAAATCATTGAAAAGACGATTATCGCAGGTGAATGCGTAGATAGACTCGCATACGTTCAAGACGGTAAGGTCTATAGAGAACAAAAGGAAATTCCTTTCTATAAAAAACAAACTAGAATGATTTTAGATAACTGCGACAAAATCGACGCAACTTCTATCGAAGAATATCTCGGCATGGGTGGATATTCTGCTCTTGAAAAGGCGCTTTTCGATATGAAACCCGAAGATATCGTTAACGAAATTAGCGAATCAGGTCTTCGTGGCCGTGGTGGCGGTGGTTTCCCCGCTGGTAGAAAGTGGGCGCAAGTTGCAAGACAAAACAACTTCCCTAAATACGTAGTATGTAACGGTGACGAAGGCGACCCAGGCGCGTTCATGGATAGGTCGGTTATGGAAGACGACCCCCACCGTATGATAGAAGGTATGATTATTGCAGGTCTTGCTACGGGCGCAAACGATGGTTATATTTACGTTCGTGCAGAATACCCCAAGGCAGTTGCAAGACTTAACCTTGCTATACAACAAGCAACTGAATTAGGTCTTCTTGGCGACGATATACTCGGCACGGGTTTCTCGTTTAAAATGCACATTAACCGTGGCGCAGGCGCGTTCGTTTGTGGTGAAGGTTCTGCTCTTACCGCTTCAATTGAAGGTAAGCGTGGTATGCCTAGAACTAAACCGCCTAGAACGGTTGAACACGGCTTGTTCGATAAACCTACCGTTCTTAACAACGTAGAAACTTACGCAAACGTTTCTACTATTATAAACAAGGGTTCTGAATGGTATAAAAAGATAGGTACGGAAAACAGCACGGGTACTAAAACCTTTGCTCTTACGGGTAATATCCAAAACGCAGGTCTTATCGAAGTACCTATGGGTACTACTTTAAAAGAAGTTATCTTTGATATCGGTGGTGGCATGCGTGACGGTGGCGAATTCAAAGCCGTTCAAATCGGTGGCCCGTCTGGTGGTTGCCTTACCGAAGAACATTTTGACCTTCCGTTAGATTTCGATTCGCTCTCAAAAGTTGGCGCTATTATCGGCTCGGGTGGTCTTGTCGTTATGGATAAGAAAACTTGTATGGTAGAAGTTGCAAGATTCTTTATGGACTTTACGCAAAGAGAATCTTGTGGTAAGTGTGTTCCTTGTAGAGAAGGTACTAAGCGTATGCTTGAAATCCTTAACCGTATAGTTGACGGCAAGGGTGAAGACGGGGATATCGAACTTTTAAGAGAACTTGGCGAAACTATATCGAAAACTGCTCTTTGCGGTCTAGGTAAAACGGCTGCCGGTCCCGTTCTTTCTACTTTGAAATATTTTGAAGACGAATACAGAGCGCATATCTACGATAAGAAATGCCCTGCAGGCGCTTGTCAGAAATTAAAGACTATCTACATTGATCCCGAACTCTGTAAGGGTTGCTCTAAGTGCGCAAGAAATTGCCCCGTAAACGCTATTAGCGGTAAGATTAAGGAACCCTTCGTAATTGATCAAAAGAAATGTATTAAGTGTGGCGCTTGTATTTCCAACTGTGCATTCAAGGCTATAAAGGAGAAATAATATGAGTGAATATACGATTATAGACGGCATTAAAGCCGAAATCGACGGAGAAAAGAACGTTCTTGAAGTAGCAAGAAAAGTAGGTATTGAAATTCCCGCTTTCTGTTACGATCCCGAATTATCTATTTACGGCGCGTGCAGAATGTGTATGTTTGAAGACGAAAGGGGTAGATTCGACGCCGCTTGTTCCACTATTCCTAGAGCAGGTATGGTAGTAAAAACCAACACCCCCAAACTTCGTAAATACAGAAAGATGATTTTGGAACTTCTTCTTGCAAACCATTGCAGAGATTGCACAACCTGTCAAATGAGTGGCAAGTGCAGACTTCAAGAGTTCGCTCATAGATTTAATATCGAAGGTATTCGTTTCCCGAATAACTATGCGGATATGAAAGCAGATAAATCTTCTTACAGTATTATAAGAATACCCGATAAATGTATTCTTTGCGGTAAGTGTGTAAGAATGTGTAACGAAGTTCAAAGCGTTGGCGCAATCGACTACGCTTACCGTGGCTCTAAAATGAAGATTGCAACGGCTTTCGACGGGGATATCGTTAACTCGCCATGCGTAGGCTGTGGTCAATGCGCCGCTGTATGTCCTACGGGCGCTATCACTATTCGTGATGACGCTGATCTCGTTTGGAAGGCTTTGGGCGACCCCGAAGTAGAAGTTTCCGTTCAAATCGCCCCTGCAGTAAGGGTTGGTTTGGGTACAGAATTCGGTTATACCGAAGGCGAAAACCTTATGGGTAAACTCGTTACCGCGTTAAAGGAAATGGGCTTTGATAAGGTTTACGATACGAATATCGGCGCAGACCTTACCATTATGGAAGAATCGCACGAACTTATCGAAAGAATTACCAAGGGTGGCAAGCTTCCTATGTTCACTTCTTGCTGTCCCGCATGGATAAAGTTCGCAGAAACCAAATATCCCGAACTTTTAGATAATCTTTCTACTTGTAAGTCGCCTATGCAAATGCTCGCGGCGCTCGTTAAGAAGAGATACAACGGCGAAAAGAAACATATCCACGTTGCAATAATGCCTTGTTCTGCAAAGAAGGCAGAAGCCCGTCGCCCCGAATTTAACGGTGACGTAGATTTCGTTCTTTCAACCCAAGAAGTAGTTCGTATGATAAGCGAAGCAGGTATCAACTTTAAGTATCTTGAAGAAAGCCTTGCAGATAATCCTTGCGTAGAATACACGGGCGCAAGCGTAATCTTCGGCGCGTCTGGTGGCGTTATGGAAGCCGCTCTTCGTACTGCAGTTGAAACCATTACGGGCGAAAAACTTAAAGATGTAGAATTTATGGAAGTTCGTGGTATGGAAGGCGTTAAAGAAGCAACTTATTCTGCAGGCGATTTAAGCGTTAAAGTTGCAGTAGTAAGTGGACTTAAGAACGCTTCTGAACTTTGCGAAAAAGTTAAGAAAGGCGAAGCAGATTATCAATTCATAGAAGTTATGAGTTGCCCTGGCGGTTGCGTAAACGGTGGTGGTCAACCCTTCGTAGATGCGTTTACCCGTTCGGCAATCGATTATAAAGCAATGCGCGCAGAAGGGCTTTATAAAGACGACGAATCTATGAGAAAGAGAAAGAGCCACGAAAACGCTACTATTAAAGCGCTTTACGATAATTATCTTGGCGAAATCGGCGGTCACTTTGCGCACGAGTTGTTGCATACTCATTACACCCCGAACAAGAAAAACTAAAAATAAAAAGGCAGAGATTTTTCTCTGCCTTTAATTTTAAAAAGGAAAACGGTGGAACTTATCCACCGTTTTTGTCTTTTATTCGGGCAACAACTCAACTGAAATTTCAAAAGTTCTTAAATTGATAATAAGATTATGCCGTCCCGTACGGGTAAAGAAATAACTGTTACCAGTAGAAACAACGTAGTCCGTTTGTGTTACTTTCAATGAATATTTTCTGAAAGCCGTACTATAGAAATTAGGAAAGAAATCGTGTTTCTCGGCATTAAGTTGAAAGTGGAAAACGTACGGAACGTCAACTTCATAAGGTTGTAACTCTATAAAATTCGCGCCGTCGTAATAAACGCAACCATAAGTAGCCGTACTAGGACTAAGCAATTCCATACGAACGACGTAAGTTTTTCTATTTATATAAATATTGTAATTACCGCCCACGTTTACGGTAACTTGGGTTTTGCGCGCTGATGCAAGTTTATTGTTTGCGTTTTCATCTAACGTTACCTTGTAGTTGCTAGTATGAATATTATTATAGAAATAAATAGATTTACCTGCAGTAACGTTAAAATTGCAAATAACAAACTCGTCTTCGTTAGCGGGGTTTACGCTCATTTTCACCCAGTTTGTTGCCACGCTGTAAATACTACAATTTTTTATGGTATAATACACGGGCGTTTCTATGTTCGCCTTGAATTCCAAATCAAACTTCAACGTGTCAACGTCGAAAATCAACTTATAAATTCCGTCTTTTAGAATATTTATTTGAATGTCTTCGCCTAGTTGTTTTTCTTCTTCAGCATACTCTAAATCTGCGCTATCGCCAAGTGACGCGTACAAATCCTTATAATCGTCCGTTACTATAAAGAAATAGTCGTCTTTATAAAAGTATAAGTTATCGTAAACGCGCTTATTTCCGTCAAGATAGAAATAATCCATTATTAAAAACTCGCCGTTTACTTCCATTACCAAAGAAAATCCAGGGGAAGTGTAATAGGTTTCGTTTTCATCTGGAAGGAAATGCTCGGTATCGATATTCTCGGGCGCAACCACTTTAATATCGGCGTTATAATCTTTAATAGGTGGCTCGCCACCGAAAAAATCACAACCGACAAGCGAAAGGGCGCAAACGGTTATAAATAAAGCAACTAATAAATATAAAAATTTCCGTTTCATAAAAACTCCTTATTCGTTAAAGGGTAAGAAAATCAGAATTTTTAGAATATTTTATCTTTGGGTTAAAATTTATTAATAGTTAATTACGCGAAGTTGGAAATAAGCCTTGGGGTGGTCGCAAACGGGGCATTTTTCGGGCGCTTCTGCGCTATCAACGATATGTCCGCAGTTACGGCAAATCCAAACTACCTTTTGGTTTTTCTTAAACACCGTGCCGTCTTCAATATTCTTTAATAAAGCAAGGTATCTTTCTTCATGTTCTTTTTCAATAGCGCCAACACTTTCAAAAAGTCTAGCAATATCGTCAAAGCCTTCTTCTTTTGCTTCTTTAGCCATACGAGCGTACATATCCGTCCATTCGTAATTTTCACCGTTAGCAGCATCTTTTAAGTTGTCTAAGGTAGCGCCAACGCCGTCGTGTAAAAGTTTGAACCAAATTTT
>JAFTIK010000075.1 GCA_017456945.1 Clostridia bacterium | reverse complement strand
GCTATAATGGCTGGCTGTAAGTATTATTTCGGTTATCCGATTACCCCACAAACGGAAGTTGCCGCTTACATGGCTAAACGTATGCCCAAAATCGGCGGAACTTTCTTGCAAGCTGAATCGGAAGTTGCGGCTATCAATATGGTTTACGGTGTTGCCGCATGTGGAAAAAGGGTTATGACTAGTAGTTCAAGCCCAGGAATCTCTTTAAAGAGCGAAGGTATTTCTTACCTTGCAGGCTCTGAACTTCCCGCTCTTATCGTTAACGTTCAACGTGGCGGCCCTGGTCTTGGTGGTATTCAACCTTCTCAGTCTGATTATTTTCAGGCTACTAAAGGTGGTGGACACGGCGATTATAAACTTATAGTTTTAGCGCCTGCATCTATTCAAGAAATGGTTGACCTTACTTTTAAGGGTTTCGATCTTGCTGATAAATACAGAGTTCCCACTATGATTTTGGCAGATGGTACTATGGGTCAAATGATGGAACCAGTAAGCCTTGAACTTGGCGAAGTTAAAGATTACGCAAAACCTTGGGCAACTACTGGTACTTCAAATCATGAAGGTAGAAACGTTATTAATTCGCTTTCGCTTAACGCACCTCAGCTTGAAGAATGGAACTTAAATAGATACGAACGCTACGCTATTATAGAACGTGACGAAGTAATGTACGAAGAATTTATGATGGAAGATGCGGAAATCTGTGTAGTTTCCTTTGGTATTGCTGCGCGTATTGCGAAAAACGCTATTATGGACGCTAGAAAACAGGGTATTAAGGTTGGTATGATTCGTCCTATTACTTTGTATCCTTTCCCCAAAGAAGCGTTGTTGAACGCTGCTAAAAAGGTTAAAGCGTTCTTGTCAGTTGAACTTAATATGGGTCAAATGGTTGACGACGTTAAACTTGCAGTTAACTGCTCTAAACCCGTTTATTTCTACGGCAGAACGGGTGGTGTTCTTATGAGCCCGAACGAAGTTGTAGATAAACTTAAAGATATTGAAAAAGGAGTGGCAAAAGAATGGTAGTTTTTGAAAAGACTAAGGGTCTTACAGATAATCAGTTGCATTATTGCCCCGGTTGCACACACGGTATTATTCACCGTTTGGTTGCAGAAGCGCTTGAAGAACTTGGCGTAACGGGTAAAACCGTTGGTATTGCGTCGGTAGGTTGTTCAGTTTTCTCTTATAATTATTTTAATTGTGATATGATTCAAGCCGCTCATGGTAGAGCGCCTGCAGTTGCTACGGGCGCAAAGCGCGCTAACCCCGATAACGTAGTATTTACTTATCAAGGAGATGGCGACCTTGCTGCTATCGGTACTGCGGAAACCGTTCACGCTGCCGCTAGAAACGAAAATATAACCGTAATTTTCGTAAATAACGCTATTTACGGTATGACGGGTGGCCAAATGGCGCCCACAACCTTGCCTTCGCAAGTTACCCAAACTTCTCCTTACGGAAGAGACGTAACCGTAGTAGGGTATCCCGTTAAAGTGTGCGAAATGCTTTCTCAGATTGACGGCGCGTCTTATCTTGAAAGAGTTGCCGTAAACAACGTTAAAAACATCAAAAAAGCAAAGAAAGCCATTTTGAAGGCGTTTAAGAACCAGATTGAAGGTAAAGGTTTCTCTTTGGTAGAAGTACTTTCTACTTGTCCTACAAACTGGGGGCTTACGCCTAAAGACGCTCTTAAATGGCTTGACGATAATATGGAAACTTATTATCCTTTGGGCGTTTATAAAGATAAGTACGAGGAGGTAAAGTAAATGGCTAAAACTACAAAAATCATTATTGCAGGTTTTGGTGGACAAGGTATTTTATTTACGGGTAAAGCCTTGGCTTATACCGGCCTAAAAGCTGGTATGGAAGTAAGTTGGCTTCCTTCGTACGGTCCTGAAATGCGTGGTGGTACGGCTAACTGTAGCGTAACTTTGTCAGATACGCCTATCGGCTCGCCGATTGTTGATACGCCAGACGTTCTTATCGCGATGAATCTTCCTTCGTTGGAAAAGTATTTCAACGAAACTGAAAAGGGTGGTTATATCGTCTATGATAGTTCGCTAATTGAAAAATGCGATAATAGAGAAGACGTTTCTATTACTGGAATTCCTGCAACTAAACTTGCAAGTGATAACTCTCTTGAAGGGCTTGCAAATATGATTATTCTTGGCAAGGTTATTAAGGAAACGGGTATTCTTACTCTAGAACAGATTAAAAACAGTCTCAAACAAATGGTTCCTGCAAAAAAAGCCGAACTTTTAGAAAAGAACGTTAAGGCAATTGAATTAGGTTATAATTTTTAATTAACGACAAAGAACACGGTTAAAAATAACCGTGTTCTTTGTATTTTAAATATTTATATTTATAAATTAAGATGTGAATAATCATTTAACTTTTGTAAACTTGACAATAAAAAAGAATAGTGATAAAATCTAGATAATTATTTTATAGCGTATAAAAGTTTTGAAAAGTCAAATTATTATAATCATATGTTAAAGATTATAAGTTATAATTAGATTGACAAACGTTGGAGCTAGGTACTATTATGAAGAAAAACGAAGTGAATATGCTTTCTGGGCCTATTACTAAAGGATTGCTTGTTATTACCATTCCCATAATGATAATGAACGTTTTGCAAAACCTTTTCGGCGTTATTGATATGACGGTTTTGGGTAATCTAGTTAACGATTCAGCCGTTGGGGCGGTTGGTGCGTGCGGAACGCTTATTTCACTTATTACAGGGCTTATGATAGGTGTTTCCGCTGGCGCAAACGTCGTTGTTGCAAGATACATTGGGCGTGGCGATAAAGAAAACGTAGAAAGGGCTATAGGCACGGCTATAATGTTTGCGTTGGTTGGTGGCGTGGTTTTACTTGTTATAGGTGTAAGTCTAGCTGAAATGTTATTAAGAATAACTAATTGTCCTGAAAGTTTACTTCCACAAGCAACGACTTATTTTAGGCTTTATTTCGTTGGCTCGCCTATT
>JAFTIK010000074.1 GCA_017456945.1 Clostridia bacterium | reverse complement strand
TCGCCTACTTCGTCGCCCATAAGCACGGTGATTAACCTATCTGCTTCGGCAGCGTCTTCTATAGTTACTCTCATTAACGACCTAGTTTCGGGATTAAGAGTGGTATCCCAAAGTTGCGAAGCAATCATTTCGCCAAGACCTATATAGCGTTGTAGAGAATATCCCCTACCTACCTTAGCTATCTTCTTTTCTAGTTCGTTATCGTCGTAAGCGTATTCTTCTTGATTGCCTTTATACACTTTATATAAGGGTGGCATACCTATATACACGTGCCCTGCAGACACCAGTTCTTTCATATACCTAAAGAAGAAGGTTAACAGTATTGCTCTTATATGCGCGCCGTCTTGGTCGGCATCTGATAAGATTATTACTTTATGATACTTTAAATCGTCAAGGTCGAATTCCGAGCCTATGCCCGTGCCGAGCGCGCTTATTATCGTGCGAATTTCTTCGTTTTGAAGTATTTGGTCGATTTTTTTCTTTTCTACGTTTAAGGGTTTACCACGAAGCGGAAGTATAGCTTGATACTGCCTTACTCTCGCTTGCTTTGCGCTACCGCCTGCCGAATCACCTTCGACTATGAAAAGTTCGTTAAGTTCGGGTTTTCTGCCCGAGCATGCGGCGAGTTTGCCAACTAGGTTTTGCGCTTCTATGCTCTTGGTTGCCCTTGCAACTTCTTTGGCTTTCTTTGCGGCTAGCCTTACCTTTGCCGCGCTTAACGCCTTGTTAATAACCGTATCGAACACTTTGCCGAGTTTTTTATTTTTCATAAGCGTTTCGAGTTCGTTTACGGTTACGTATTCTACCGCAGGGCGCGCTTCGGGGTTGCCGAGTTTGGTTTTGGTTTGACCTTCAAACTGAACGTTTTGCATTTTGATAGACAAAATGGCTGTTAAACCTTCCTTAAAGTCGTCACCGAGAAGATTATCGTCCTTTTCTTTCAATATATTTCTTTCTCTTGCGTAGTCGTTGAGAGTTCTAGTAATACCCGAACGGAAACCCGTTTCGTGCATACCGCCTTCGCCCGTAGGAATATTGTTTACGTAAGAATACAAACTATCTACGTAAGCGTCGGTATGCTGTATTGCAAACTCTACCAGAATACCGTCTTTTTCCGCCTTGGCGTAAAGTGGCTCATTATAGAGAGTGCTTTTACCTTCGTTTAGGTATTTAACGAAATCAACTATACCGCCTTCGTATTTATAAGTGCGCTTATAATCGGTGTTTTCGTCGTAGAAAACTATTTCTAGCCCCTTGTTTAAGAAGGCTAGTTCTTTTAGGCGTTTAAGTATAGTTTCCACCGAGAAAACGGTGGTTTCAAACACACGTTTATCCGGCAAGAAACGAACGAAAGTACCCTTCTTTTTTGTCTTTTCCCTAGTCTTAGTTAAAGGGGCTACGGGAACGCCCGACTTGATTTTACCCGTTTCTTTATCTAGATAACTATGGAAACTCATTTCGTAATCGTAATCTTTATACACTTGTACGGTTAGCCATTCGGACAGAGCGTTGGTAACGGACGCGCCTACACCGTGCAAACCACCCGAATAGTTATAGTTATCCGAGCCGAATTTTCCGCCTGCGTGTAGTTGAGTAAATACTACTTGCACGCCGGACACCCCTGCTTTAGAGTGTATGTCGGTAGGAATACCACGCCCGTTATCTTCAACGGATGCAGACCCGTCTGTATAAAGTTTTATCTCTCTTCTATCGGCGTGACCGTTTGCCGCTTCGTCGTTAGCGTTATCTACTATTTCCCATAAAATATGGTGAAGACCTTTTACGCTAGTAGTGCCGATATACATACCTGGGCGCATTCTAACCGCGTCAAGCCCTTCTAAAATTTTTATATCTTCTGCCTTGTAACTCGTTTTTGCCATACGTTTTCTCCAAAACCTGCTATTTTGTGCAATATTACTTATCTATTTTACCACATATTGTGTTTTTTTACAAGTTATACCGTCAATTTTTTAATATTTTCCCGTTGACTTATTCTCTTTAATATTATATAATATGTAAGAAATTATTTTAGGACGGTATTTTTTATGCGTATTACTGACGATATTTTATACGTTGGCGTGAACGACCGTGAAATTGACCTTTTTGAAGGGCAATACGTTGTTCCCGAAGGTATGGCTTATAATTCTTACGTTATTATGGACGAGAAAATCGCCGTGTTCGACGGTGTTGACGGGAACTTTACCGACGAGTGGTTATCTAATATTGATAAAGCGCTTGGTGGGCGCGCCCCCGATTATTTAATCGTTCAACATATGGAACCCGACCACTCGGCAAGCGATTTTGCCTTTACCGAAAAATATAAGGGCGCTACGGTAGTTTCTAACTCTAAGTCGTTTACTATGATGAAAAACTTCTTTAAAACCGACTTTGCTGATAGGCGAATTGCCGTTGGCGAAGGCGACACCCTTTCACTTGGCAAACACACCCTTACTTTTATTACTGCGCCTATGGTGCATTGGCCGGAAGTTATTATGACCTACGATAGCGTTGACAAAGTTCTTTTCTCTGCCGACGGGTTTGGCAAATTCGGCGCGCTTGACGCAGACGAAGACTGGGCGTGCGAAGCAAGGCGTTATTACTTTGGTATAGTTGGTAAGTACGGCGTAAACGTTCAAGCCGTTCTTAAAAAAGCAAGTAGTTTGGATATCAAAAAGCAGTGCCCCTTGCACGGACCTATTCTAACCGAAAACCTTGGTTATTATATCGACCTTTACGACAAATGGTCGTCTTATACACCCGAAAAAGAAGGGGTTACCATTTGTTACACTTCGGTTTACGGTAACACCAAAAAAGCCGTTACCCTACTTAAAGAACAACTTGAAAAAGACGGGGTTAAGGTTGCCCTTTTCGACCTTGCGCGCGACGATATGGCAGAAGCCGTTGAAGACAGTTTTAAGTATAGCAAGTTAGTTCTTGCAACCACCACTTATAACGGTAGCATATTCCCCTTTATGAACACCTTTATTGAAACTTTGGTAGAACACAACTATCAAAACAGAACCGTTGGTTTTATTGAAAACGGCAGTTGGGCGCCTATCGCTATGAAAATTATGAAAGGCAAGTTGGAAAACTGCAAAAACCTTACTTTTACCCAAAATAACGTAAAGATTTTCTCTGCTTTATCTGATGAAAACCTTGCGCAAATAAAGGCTTTGGCTGAAGAATTAAAATAACGAATATTTAAAAAGTAAAACGCTTGGCGAATTCGCCAAGCGTTTTTTTCCCTTTTATATATTATTCAGAAAAGTTATTAACGAGTTGCTTGCGCCCAGTCGCTATCGGTGTAACCAACGCTTGGACAAGTGGCCTTTACTTTTATAGTGTCGCCACTATTTAACTCTATTTCAACCATCTGTTTGGTAGTGGTTTGTTCTTCACCGTCGTTTATTATATAAACGTAAGTTACCCTTGCGCCTATCTTATAAGAACTAAATCTTACCACTTCGCTTTCAATAGTGATTTCGGGCGCGTCGAGTTTCACCCTACAATCTACTTGAGCAGAAATGCTTGGCGCGTAAGTTTGATAATCGGCGGGAATTGCTTTAACCGTATAATATTTACCGATTTCTATCGAACACGAATTATAACCGTGATATTCGTAAACAACTTCGCCCGTTAAAGCGTTATACACCCTATAAGCAACGGCATTTTCAACTACTTGCCACTCTAACGTAAAACTTTCTTCGTTAAAAGTAACTATCGGAGTGTTAAGCACGGTTCTTTGATCTACAACCGTGTAAACCTCAGAATAATCAGAATCTAAAGCGCTCCTGTCTTCAGACGGAATTGCCTTTACTGGAAACCTATCCCCGTTCTTTAAACCACTTATAGTGTTTTCTCC
>JAFTIK010000073.1 GCA_017456945.1 Clostridia bacterium | reverse complement strand
TTGCGGATAAGGGGTTTAATCTTCCCGATACTATATTCGGCGCTTTGTGCTATAATAAAGATGCTAAAATATCCGATAGCGCAATAGATACTATCGGCGATAGGTTAGGCTATCCTTTAATAGTTAAGCAATGTTACGGCTCGCTCGGTAAAGGAGTTTTTAAAGCCGATAACAGAAGTGAACTTAAAACTATTATGGAAGAAGTTAAAACTTGTCCGCACTTGTTTCAAAAATATATCGATTGCAAAAAAGGTGTTGACGTTAGGCTTATCGTAATAGGTGGTAAGTGTATAGCGACTATGGAACGCCGTAACCCAAACGATTACCGTTCAAACGTCGGTTGCGGGGGAACGGGGGCAGTAGTAGAACTTCCCGAAGGTTTTGTTGAAACAGCAGAACGCATTTCAAAAGTTCTTAAACTTGATTATTGTGGCGTTGATCTTTTGTACGGTAAAGATAATCAACCGATTGTTTGCGAAGTTAATTCCAACGCTTTTTTTGACGGGATAGAAAGCGTAACGGGTATAAACGTTGCAAAAGCCTACGCAGAATACGTAATAAAAACTATAGATAAAAAAACAACCTAGTCGCTAGGTTGTTTTTATTTTTTTAAAAATTCGGTAGGTTAGTGGAAAGTTCTGCAAGATGGTCGGTAATACCGTATTGCACAACCTTATATTTGCCGTTATCGTATTGAACGATAGAAATTGAAGCGTTCGGCGTCCAAGGCATATCGTTTAGTTTTTCCATAGGAAACCCGTTAAAAAGGCACTGCAAAGAGCGCAATACGCCACCGTGCGTGGATATAAGCACCGTTTGTCCGTCGTGTTTTTTGCAAATCTTATCTATGGCTTTAAGCGCTCGTTTGCCCGCTTCTTCCATACTTTCGCCGTCAGGACAACGGACTGTGCCTTTGTTTGTAGACCACTTAGCATAATATTCAGCGTTGTATTTTTCCACGTCCTTAAAACTTAAGCCTTCCCATTTACCACCGTCGAATTCAATTAAATCGTTATCCAAATTTATAGGAAGATTAAGAACGGTAGAAACTTTTTTTATAGTATCAATAGTTCTAGAAAGGGGGCTAGAATAAATAACGTCAATTTTGTAATTTTTTATAATATAATCGGAAACGAGTTCTGCTTGCGTAAGTCCTATATCGCAAAGTTTTACGTCTATTCTGCCAGAGAAAAAATTGTTTTTATTACTTTCGCTAAACCCGTGTCTTACTAAAATTAAATTAACCATAATACATTAAACGTTGAAACGGAATAAAACTACGTCACCGTCTTTAATAACGTATTCTTTACCTTCCGAGCGTACTTTCCCTTTTTCTTTAGCGGCGTTAAAACTGCCGAGTTCTACTAGGATATCGTAATCAACGATTTCCGCGCGAATAAAACCTTTTTCAAAGTCAGAGTGGATTTTGCCCGCTGCTTGTGGCGCTTTCGTGCCGTTTTCAATGGTCCACGCGCGAACTTCTTTTTCGCCTGCGGTAAGGTAACTTAATAAGCCTAACAAACGATAAGAAGTCTTAACTAATCTATCAAGCCCACTTTCTTCTAAACCGTATTCTTCAAGGAAAATCTTCTGATCTTCTTCGTCGAGCATGGAAATTTCTTCTTCGGTTTTAGCGCAAATAACCATATATTCCGAGCCTTCGGATTTAGCAAAATCAATAACCTTTTGAACTAGCGGAAGGTCTTCTTCTTTCTTGCCCATATCCGCTTCGCTAATGTTAGCCGTGTATATAACGGGTTTTGCGGTGATTAAGAAAAGTGATTTTAAGTATTCCTTTTCGTCGTCCGAACAGGGGAGTGTGCGCGCAGGTTTAAGGTCGCTTAAATGGTTAAAAAGTCTTTCTAAAAACTCTGCTTCAATCTTATATTTTTTATCGCCCGTCTTGGTTATGTTAACGGCTTTGTCAAGGCGTTTTTTAACCGAATCGGTATCAGAGAAAATAAGTTCAAGATTTATGGTTTCAATATCTCTTAAAGGGTCGATATCCGTATCAACGTGAGTAATGTTTTCATCTTCAAAACATCTAACTACGTGCACGATAGCGTCCGTTTCACGAATATTAGCAAGAAACTTGTTGCCTAAACCTTCACCTTGGCTAGCCCCCTTAACAAGCCCTGCAATGTCAACGAATTCTACTACTGCAGGGGTAATCTTTTGGGTGTTGTAAAGTTTACCCAAAACGTCAAGACGTTTATCGGGAACTGCAACGATACCTACGTTAGGTTCTATGGTACAGAACGGGTAGTTAGCGCATTCAGCGCCAGCGTGTGTGATTGCATTGAATAAAGTGGATTTTCCTACGTTGGGAAGACCTACTACGCCTAATTTCATTTTAAAACTCCGTATAGCCTTTTTTAATCTTAAATATCTTATCACAATTTGAGCAAAATAACAAGTTTTTAGGTTGCTTTTTTTAATAAATATGTGGTATTATGTTAAGGTAAAATGGAGAAAGACTATGGATTACAGAAAATACATTGCAGAAAAAATCAATATAGAAGGTTTAACGGCGGAAGAACTTCGCTCGTTTATTGAAATCCCACCGAATACTGATATGGGCGATTTTGCATTGCCTTGCTTTAAACTTAGCAAAATTATGCGTCGTCCACCCGTCGTTATCGCTCAAGAACTAGAAAAGGCTTTTGAGTGTGACCAAGTTATATCCGGTTGTTCAGCTCTTAACGGATATCTTAACTTTAAGATAAACCGTTCGGGTTTTGCAAAATCACTTCTTGACGAGATTATCGCAAAAGGCGATAAATACGGCTCTAACACTTTAGGTGAAGGCAAAACCGTTTGTATTGACTACTCGTCAATAAATATCGCAAAGCCCTTCCATATCGGGCATTTAAGCACCACCGTTATAGGTAGCGCGCTTTGCAAGATTTTCAGATTTTTGGGTTATAAAGTAGTTGGTATAAACCACCTAGGCGATTACGGAACGCAATTCGGTAAACTTATCGTCGCTTATAAAAAATGGAGTAGCGAACAAGCGGTAAAAGAAGGCAGGCTTAAAGAACTTACTAGAATTTACGTAAAGTTCCACGACGAAGCAAAACTAGACCCCACGCTTGACGATCAAGCAAGAAAGTATTTCAAACTTATTGAAGACGGTGATGAAGAAAGTAACAAACTCTTTAACCTTTTCAAAGAGATTACGCTTGAAGAAGTAGATAAAATTTATAAACTTTTAAACGTAGAATTCGATTCTTACGCTGGCGAAAGTTTTTATAACGATAAAATGAGCCCCGTAGTTGAAGAACTAAAAGAAAAAGGGCTTATTAAGATTTCAGACGGCGCTTCGATAGTTGAACTTGAAGAATACGGCATGCCACCTTGTCTTATCTTAAAGTCTGACGGTTCTACCTTGTACGCTACCCGTGATATTGCCGCGGCAGTTTACCGTAAAAACACCTATGATTTCCACAAGTGCCTTTACGTCGTAGCATACCAGCAGAACTTGCACTTTAAGCAGTTTTTTAAGGTTTTAGAGCTTATGGGTAAAGACTGGGCTAAAGACATGGTTCACGTTGCCTACGGCATGGTTTCGCTAGAAAGTGGTTCAATGAGTACTAGAGCGGGTAAGGTAGTTCTTTTAGAAGACGTTATCGCAAAGACTATAGAAAAGGCGCATAGCGTAATTGAACAAAAAAATCCCGACCTTAAAGATAAAGAAAAGATTGCGCGCGCAGTTGGCACGGGTGCGGTAATTTTCGGCGCGCTTTGCAATAATAAGATTAAAGATATCGTGTTTAGTTACGATAGAGTATTGAGTTTTGAAGGGGAAACTTGTCCTTACGTTCAATACACGGTTGCAAGATGTAATAGCGTCTTAAAGAAGTGTGGCGAGCCAAAGGAATACGTACTTCCCGAACTTAACGGAGATGAATACGACTTAATAGCAACGCTCGGCAAGTTCAAAGAAACGGTGGTAAACTCTGCGGAAAAATACGAGCCGTCAATGGTTACCCGTTACGCCTTAGATTTAGCAACGGCGTTTAATAAATTCTATATTAGTTCTAAAATCGCTTGTGAAGACGATAATTTAAGGAACTTCCGTTTAACGCTTGCAAAAGCAGTTAAAATTACCCTTACCAATGCTCTTACTTTACTCGGTATTGAAACCGTGGAGGAAATGTAATGAATAAAGCAGTAGTTTTTGATTTAGACGGAACGCTTATTCACAGTTTGCCCGATATCGCTGAAAACTTAAATATAATGCTTAAAAAGTTCGGCTATCCAGAGCGTGAAGAAAAAGAAGTTCGCAATTTTATCGGTAACGGCGCAAGAAAACTAGTTGAACGTGGGCTTGGCGATGGTGTAACGCAAGAACAAGTTGATACTTGTCTTGCTTATTATAATAAGATTTACACCGCGTCAGGTAGTCCTAAAACGGCGCTTTTTGATGGCGTTAGGGAAATGCTTTTTGAACTTAAAGCGCGCGGTTACAAACTAGCAATACTTACGAATAAACCGCAAATGACTACCGACGACGTTTATCAAACTTATCTTAAAGAATTTGACTTCGACAAGGTAGTCGGCCAAAGCGCAACGGTAAAATGTAAACCCGATAAAGAAGCGGTTTTAAGTATTTTAAGGGATATAGACGTACTTCCTGAAAACGCCGTTTTCGTTGGTGACGGCGAAACGGACGTTATGGTTGCGGTAAACGCTAAAATGCGTGGTATTTCCGCTCTTTGGGGATATCGTGATAAAGAAGTGTTAGAAAAATACGGTGCAAAAGAATTCGCGCTTTCACCAAAAGATATTCTTAAACTAGTTAACTAATTTTATTTTTTATTCTAAATCCTTATTATTTCAAAGGTAATTCACAATGCAAAATTCTTACAAAACTATAATTGTCGGGGGTGGCGCTTCGGGGCTTTTATGCGCCGTAGAACTACTTTCCGGCGAAACTGCTCTCAACGGGAAGGACGTTTGTATAATAGAACGAACTGATCGGGTGGGTAAAAAATTGATTGCCACCGGAAACGGGCAAGGCAATCTTTGTAACGCTAATTTTTCCTTAGATTTTTACCACGGTGAAAACGGCTTTATAAGAATTTTTGCAGATTTAGCAGAAAAGATTAACTTAAGAAATTATCTTGAAAATTTAGGCGTACCGCTAACCGTTGCAAAAGACGGAAAGATTTATCCGCTATCTAAACAAGCGTCTTCGGTGTTAGACGTTATTCGCGCTTTTTTAGAAGATAAAGGGGTAGTAGTAATAACCGATACGAAAATAGAAAAAATAACCGAAAAAGACGGGTTGTTTACTCTTTTTTCAGATAATAAAAAATTCTATGCCGAAAAGGTCGTTTTGGCTGTCGGTGGGAAAAGCGCTAAGCAGTTCGGTACGGATGGTAGTTCGTATTCACTTGCTACGTCTTTTGGACATAAGTTAACTGAACTTTATCCGTCGTTAGTGCAACTTAAAACCGATTTAACTAACATTCGTGGGCTTAAAGGCTTAAAGGAAACGGTTAAACTTACGGCGTACGACGGTGAGCGTGAACTCAAAAGTTCGGCTGGCGAAATTCTCTTTACTGAATACGGCGTTTCAGGCAACGCAGTCTTTCAAGTTTCGGGCTATCTAACCGACGTTAAAAACCCTAAACTCAAAGTGGAGTTTTTGCCTGAATACACAAAAGAAGAAGTGGAAAATATGCTTGCTTTCCGTGAAAGTAAGGGATATTTTAAAGGTGAACTTTTACTTGCGGGTATCGTTAATAAGCGTATAGGGCAAGCCGTAGTTAAGTCGGCGAACAGCAAGGGCGCAAAGCAGATTGCGCACGCGCTAAAAAATTTTGTTTTAACAGTCGTGGGTGACCTCGGCTTCAATTATTCACAAGTAACCAAGGGCGGAATACAAACGTCTTCGGTTAATCCTTTTACGATGGAGAGCAAACTTGCTCGAAATCTTTATCTTACCGGCGAAGTTCTCGACGTTGACGGGGATTGTGGCGGGTATAATCTCACTTTTGCTTTCGTTTCGGGAATTCTTTCCGCGAGAGCAATAAAATCCAAATTTACCAAATAAAATAGAATAGTAGAGAATTTATGTAGTTATTTACAAAAAACACGTAAAAAACAAGGGATTATACCATCCCGTTTTTTCTGCATAAATTTTAAAGGAATGTTATGATTAGAAAAATAAGAACGGTTACAAAAGAAGAACTTCTTTCCGAACACTTGTCGATTATTAGAGAAATCGGCAGAAATATCGGTGTAAAATCGCCAGCGACAAAGAAAAAACACCAAATTATTAAAGATATATTAGATATTCAAAGCGGCGCTAAAGAACCTGAAAGTATTGAAAGAAGGGGCGCTCCGACAAAGAAAGTAGATATAACCAAATACTACTTATATTTAGATGATCAACCTTACGACTTTAAGCCGTTAC
>JAFTIK010000072.1 GCA_017456945.1 Clostridia bacterium | reverse complement strand
GCCGATTCAATTGCAAAAGCAAAAGCTGCAAATATGCCTAACGATAATATTAAAAGATGTATAGCAAAAGCATCTGGCGAACTTTCTGCAGGTACTTACGAAGAATTAACTTACGAAGGTTACGGCCAAGCAGGTAGCGCAATTATTATCGAAGCGCTTACCGATAACAAAAACCGTACGGTTGATTACGTTAGAACGGTTATGAGAAAGCACGGTGGCTCGCTCGGCAACTCGGGTTGCGTATCCTTTACCTTTAACAGAACGGGTGTTATCGTAGTTGAAAGAACGGCAGGGCTTGAAGAAGATACCGTTATGGAATACGCTCTTGAAGCAGGCGCTGACGACGTTTTGACGGAAGACGATTCTTTCGTAGTTCACGCTTCGGTGCAGAACTTTTCCGCAGTTAGAAAATATCTTGAAGAAAAGGGCTTAACTTTCTTTAGCGCGCAAATTGAAATGTTGCCACAGAATATGGTTACGCTCACGGGGGATGATCTCGTTAAGTTCCAAAAACTTATCGACGCGTTAGAAGATCTCGACGACGTTCAGAACGTTTACCACAACGTAGATTTGCCCGAAGATGAAGAGGAAGAATAATTTTTAATATTAACGAATAAATTTACCTTATTTGCCGATACTTTATTTTGTCGGGGGTAAGGTAAATTTTTTTATTAGCGATTTGCCGATAATTACCGCCGTTGAATATACCGAAAACGGTTGGGCGGTAATTATTGATTAGTACCCGACGGATTTTTGGGCGTGAAAAGGCGTGAATTTTATTCGCCTTTTTGCTTTTTAAACGAGTTTTTGCAATAAAATAAGACTAAAGATTGTTTAATATACGAATAATAAAATATAGTTGAAAATTTTTTTGAAATTTTTAAGCGCTTTTTAAGAAAAATGTGTTAAAATATATGTATCCTTTATAAAGGGGGTTTCTATGAAAAAATTTTTAATAAAAATAACTTCGGCAATACTTATGCTTGCGCTTTGCGTAGGGCTTTCGGGTTGTTTCTTGTTTAATATAGATAGGGGCGATATTGCAAATTTACCCGATTCTGCGGCTAAAAGCCAAAACGTAGTTACCGATACCAAGCCCGAAGGTAGACCCGTTCTTGAAAAAACCGCGCTCGTTGAAGACGTGCGCCGTTCGGTAGTTGCTATAATGATGAAAAACTCTAGTGGCACTAGTTACGGCTCGGGCGTAATAGTTGGTATGAATAAAACGGACGACCAAGGCGTAGTTTCGGATAGTGGTAGCACCTTCTACGTTCTTACTTGTCATCACGTTATAGACGGTGGTGGGGAAATAACCTTGTTCGTTCCCGATTTGGAAAACGATAATCCTAACGAAAGCGATTACGATTACGACTTTGCATTTACAGGGCATATAGGAACTAAGGTTGCAGGCGACCAAGTAACGCTAGTCGGTGGCGACCAAAAATCCGACGTTGCAGTTCTTAAACTCAGCATTGCAGGCTCTAACGTATCACCGTCCCAAATTAAAAAGGCGTATTTCCCTATAGATAGTTATTCGCCAAAGGTTGCAGAAGACGTAATAGCAATCGGCAACCCTACGGGTGGACTTCCCGGAACGGTTTCGGTGGGCACTATAAGTTATCTTAACAGAGAAACTTCTATTACAGGCGTTGGCGATATGACCCTTATGCAGATTAACGTGGATATTTACCACGGCAGTTCGGGTGGCGCGCTCTTTAATATGTACGGCGAACTTATAGGTATTACCAACGGTGGTAGCGACGAGTATAGCGGGCTTAACTACGCAATACCTTTCGTGGTAGATGAAAGCCAAGGGGTTAAAGACAACGGTTTTATCAACGTGGCAAAACAACTTTTGGCAACGGCTACTGCAAACAACTACGGCTATCTTTCGCACAGAATTTGTCAGTTTGGCTTTACGGTAGTAACCGACCCCGAAAAGAAAACGGTAACCGTAACGGCTGTAACCGAAGGTAGCATAGCAAACCAAGTTGGTATTCTTGCAGGCGACGTGGTTAAGCGTATTTCCACCACGATTGAAGGTTTAGATACTTCTGCAGACGTAACCGAAAATTCCGCGCTCTCTACGATAATAGGTAGTCTTCGCGGTGGTGATAAGTTTTATCTTCGCGTTGAAAGGACGGTTGGCGAACAAACTAGCGTTATCGATTTAGAGTTTGAAGCCGTTCAATATATCTTTGCAGATACGGGTTATTACCCAACTTCTTTGTATAATTCAGTTCAAAGTGGGTTTGAACATCTCTGCTAAAAAGGAAAAATAGATTAGGCGCAAGCCAAGGGCTTTAAGGTTCAACGGCTTGCGCTTTTATTTTATAACTTTTCATTGACTTTTTAAGCAAATTACAGTACAATAAAAGGGTATGATTATTGTAGGTTTTGACCCTGGCCTAGCAACGCTTGGTTACGGGGTTATTAAAAAAGAACAACGGGGCAAACCCGAAATGCTCGATTACGGCATAGTTTCCACGCCGAAAGATGAAAACCTTGCCGTTCGTCTTTGCATGATAGAAGAAGGGGTTAAGCAGATTATCGCTAAATATAAGCCTGATGAAATCGCTATTGAAGAACTATTCTTCGCAAAGAACGTTACCACGGGTATTAACGTTGCGCACGCAAGGGGTGTGGTTTTGCTAACTTGCGTTAAAGAGTGTGGTAAGATATTTGAATACACGCCTTTGCAGATAAAGCAAGCGCTTACGGGGTACGGCAGGGCGGAAAAGAAACAGATACAAGCAATGGTGAAAACCTTTCTTAACTTGAAAGCCGTTCCTAAGCCCGACGACGCGGCTGACGCGCTAGCCGTTGCGCTAACTCACGCTCAAACCAATAGGTTTGGCAACTTGTTTAGAATTTAGGAGAGATTATGATAGGATACGTTAAAGGTAAACTCATTGCCGACCAAGGCGGTGAAATTATACTTGAAAATAACGGGGTGGGCTTTTCGCTTATCCCGTCTGCCGAAGCCTATAAAGACATTTTGCGTGACGGGGGCGGGGCTGTTTATACTTATATGGCGGTTCGTGAAGACGATATTAGTCTTTTTGGGTTTAAGAGTATGGAAGAAAAGAAGATGTTTCTTAAACTCATAACCGTTTCGGGTATAGGCCCAAAGATGGGTATGACCGTGCTTTCTAATATGAGTTTGCAAGAACTTGCCGTAAAGATAGCAACTAGCGATATAAAGGGGCTTTCTCAGGTCAAGGGGCTTGGCAAAAAGAAAGCCGAAATGATTATCGTTGAACTTCGCGAAAAGATGGGTGAAGAACTTAAAGACGCGGAAAAATCCAAAAAGAAAGATAACAAAGAACAAGAAATCGACCTTTCGGATAAGGAAAGTCAAGACGTTATGCTTGCGCTTACGGGTTTGGGCTTTACAAAGCAAGAGTGCGTAGCCGTTCTCGGCAAGGCAAGAACGGAAAACGTTCAAGGGGTACAGGCGCTTATCGCGTACTGCTTAAAGAATATAAAGTAGGATAAGATTATGGAAGACGAAAGACTCGTTACTAGCACGGTTAACGATACCGAGCAAGACGTAGAAAATATACTCCGTCCACGGTCAATGGAAGGTTACGTTGGGCAAGAAAAAATAAAAGACAATCTTGCCGTTGCAATGGCTTCGGCAAAGATGAGAAAGGACGCGCTCGACCACGTGCTTTTATACGGTCCGCCCGGGCTTGGTAAAACCACGCTCGCGCATATTATAGCGTCCGAACTCGGCACGCAGATTAAGGTTACTAGCGGTCCTGCAATAGCCCACCAAGGCGACCTTGCCGCGATACTTACCAACCTTAACGATGGAGACGTTTTGTTTATAGACGAAATTCACCGCTTAAACCGTAACGTAGAAGAAATACTCTATCCCGCAATGGAAGACTATTTTTTAGATTTTATTCTCGGTAAAGGCCCGTCGGCGCAGAACGTTCAGATACCCCTTTCAAAGTTTACTCTTATCGGCGCAACTACCAAGGCGGGTATGCTTTCTTCTCCGTTGAGAGATAGGTTTGGGCTTATTTGTAGGCTGGAAAACTATTCTGAAGACCAACTAACCGAAATAGTTGAACGGGCGGCGACTATGCTTTCTATAAGTATAGAAAAAGACGCGGCTAGGGAAATAGGAAAGCGCAGTCGTGGAACGCCCCGTATAGCGAATAGATTGCTCCGTCGCGTTCGTGACTTCGCAATGGTTAAGGGGCACGATACAGTTTTGCTTTCCGACGCGCAGTCTGCGCTTAAAATGATGGAAATAGACGAACTCGGGCTTGACGCCGTTGACGTTAATATGTTAAAGAGTATGGCTGAAAAGTTTGGCGGTGGACCTTGCGGACTAGATACGCTTGCCGCAACCATTAACGAAGACGCTAACACTATAGAAGACGTTTACGAGCCGTATTTATTACAACTAGGGTTTATCGCGCGCACGCCAAGGGGTAGGGTGCTACTTAAAGCAGGTTACGACCACGTAGGGCTTAAAATGCCTAAGGACAAAGAAAAACAATACGCTATTTACGATACAGATGAAAACAAGTGATTTTGATTACTATCTTCCCGAAGAACTTATAGCCCAAACGCCCGTTTACCCTAGGGATTCTTCTAGGCTTTTGGTTTTTAATCGTGAAGAAGATAAAATTTACCACGAGCATTTTTACGATATTAAAAAATATCTAAAAAGGGGGGATTTGCTCGTTAGAAACAATACCCGTGTTTTGCCCGCACGTATGTTTGCGCATACCGAGCACGGCGGAAAGGTGGAAGTGCTTTTACTTAAAAGGTTTAACCTTAACGAGTGGGAAGTTTTAGTTAAGCCGGGTAAAAAAGCCAAGCCTAACACCTTATTAACCCTTTCGGATAAACTTTCTATGCAGGTTTTATCCACTATAGAAGAATCGGGAAGTAGGCGAGTAAAATTTATTTACGACGGGGTGTTTGAAGATATTATTTCCGAACTTGGCGAAATGCCGTTGCCCCCGTATATAACTGAAAAGTTAAAAGATAAAGAGCGTTATCAAACGGTTTACGCCAAAGTAGATGGCTCTGCCGCCGCGCCGACCGCAGGCTTGCACTTTACTGATGAACTTATAAAAGAACTTACCGATATGGGCGTAGAGATAGCCGACGTGCTTTTACACGTGGGGCTAGGCACTTTTAGACCAGTTAAAACCGAAGATATTTTATCCCACCATATGCACTCGGAATATTACGAGATAGATGAAGAAAACGCCGAGAAAATCAATCGCGCAAAGCGAGAAGGGCGCAGAATAATCGCCGTCGGCACGACTAGCGTTAGAACGTTAGAAAGCGCTTCTGACGAGAACGGTTTGGTTAAGCCCGTAAAGGCTAACACTGAAATATTTATTTATCCGTCGTATAAATTCAAGTGCGTTAACGGGCTAATAACGAACTTTCACTTGCCCAAATCTACTCTTATCATGTTGGTTTCAGCGCTCTCTACTAGAGAAAAGATTTTGGAACTTTATAATATTGCCGTTAAAGAAAAATATCGTTTCTTTTCGTTCGGCGATGCAATGTTTATAGAATAATATGGGAAAATTTTACTACGAACTTATAAAACAAGATAGCAAAACGGGGGCTAGGGCGGGCATACTTCATACACCGCACGGCGATATTGAAACGCCTACCTATATGGCAGTCGGCACTCAAGCAACCGTCAAGGGCGTTATGCCACGCGACTTAAAACAAGCGGGCTCTCAAATAATTCTTGCAAACACCTACCACCTTTATATGCGCCCTGGCGACGAACTCGTTCGCCAAGCGGGGGGATTGCATAAGTTTATGGCTTGGGATAAAACTATTCTTACGGATAGCGGTGGATTTCAAGTGTTTTCGCTTGCAAAACTTAACAAGATAAAGGACGACGGGGTTTACTTTAACTCGCACGTAGATGGAAGTTTGCATTTTATCACACCCGAAAAGGCTATCGATATAGAAAACAATCTAGGCGCGGATATTATTATGGCGTTCGATCAATGCTCGCCGTACGGCGCAGATTACGCCCAAAGTAAGATAGCAATGGAACGCACGTTAAAGTGGCTTGACCGTTGTTATAATCACCATAAAAACCCCGAACAAGCCTTGTTTCCCATAGTGCAAGGCAATATGTTTAAGGATTTAAGGGCAACTAGTTTGAAAGAAACCATACCTTATGCAAAATACGGTATAGCAATCGGTGGATTGTCCGTTGGCGAGCCAAAGCCTATAATGTACGATATTATGGATAGTATGCTCGATAATTATCCAACGCATATTCCCCGTTATCTAATGGGTGTTGGTAGCCCCGACTGTCTTATCGAAGGTGTGCGCAGGGGTATAGATATGTTCGACTGCGTGCTTGCTACTCGCGTTG
>JAFTIK010000071.1 GCA_017456945.1 Clostridia bacterium | reverse complement strand
TACGGTTTGGAAAAAGTTGGCGCTACTATCGTTCCGTCGTCAACGGGTAATTCTGAAAAACAAATTATGTATATGCAAGACTTTGGAACGACCCTTTTAGTTGCTACGCCGTCTTATGCATTGCGCTTAGCAGAAGTGGCAAGGGAAATGGGGCTTGATCCAGCAAAAGATTTGAAGGTTAAAATCGGTTTGGTTGGTAGCGAACTATTAACAGACGCCAGGAGAGCGGAAAGGCACAAATACTGGGGCGAAGATATGCTTGTAACTTCTAACTACGGTATGAGTGAATTGATGGGACCGGGCGTGTCTGGTGAGTGTGAACATCTTTGCGGTATGCATATTAACGAAGATTTCTTTATTCCCGAAATAATAAATCCCGAAACGGGCGAAGTTCTTCCCGAAGGCGAAAAGGGAGAATTAGTTATTACTTGTATAAAGAAAGAAGGTTTACCCTTAATTAGATACAGAACTAAAGATATTACTAGACTTAACTACGAAAAATGTAAATGTGGTAGAACGTTCGTTAGAATGGATAATCTATCTGGCAGAAGCGACGATATGCTTAAAATTCGTGGGGTAAATGTATTCCCAAGCCAAATCGAAGAAGTAATTTTAAGTTTTTCAGAACTTGGTCCGCATTACGAAATTATAGTAACTAGAGAAGGGTATAACGACAAACTTGAAATTCGCGTTGAACTTTTACACGAAACCGATTCTTTTGCAGTTTTACAAAATTTAGCAAATAAAATTAAATCAAAACTTAAAATAATTCTCGGGTTAGATGCCAAGGTAACTTTGGAATCCCCAAATACTTTGCAACGCTTTGAAGGTAAAGCAAAGAGAATTAAAGATTTAAGGAGTTTATAATATGAGTGAAAAAATAATAATGCTTGGAAACGAAGCCATTGCGCGTGGCGTTTACGAAGCAGGAGTAAAGGTATCAAGCGCGTATCCCGGCACGCCAAGTACGGAAATTAGCGAATCTTTGGCTAAATATCAAGAAGTTTACACCGAATGGGCGCCCAACGAAAAGGTTGCGTTGGAAGTTGCCTTTGGCGCTTCTTTATCTGGTGTAAGAAGTCTTGCGTGTATGAAACACGTTGGTTTAAACGTTGCAAGCGATCCTTTATATACTTTTTCCTATACGGGTGTTAACGGTGGGGCAGTTTTAGTTGTTGCAGACGATCCTGGTCTTGCAAGTTCGCAGAACGAACAAGATACTAGAATGATTGCAAGAGCGTCGCACGTTCCCGTTTTAGAACCTAGCGATAGTCAAGAAGCAAAGGAATTTGTTAAATTTGCTTATGAATTAAGTGAAAAATACGACACGCCCGTTATTTTAAGAACGACCACAAAACTTTCGCACTCTCAAAGCGTCGTTGAACTTTGCGACAGACAAGAAATTGAAGATAAAGTTTATCAAAGAGATTTAAGAAAGTACGTAATGATGCCTGCGTCTGCTATCGGCAGACACGTGGTGGTTGAAGATCGTGATAATAAACTTATTGAAGACGGTTGTAGTTTTTCTGTAAATAAAATGGAAATTAACGATACTGAAATAGGTTTTATTACTGCGGGCGTTCCATATCAATACGTTAAAGAAGTTTGCCCTAACGCAAGCGTTCTTAAACTTGGTATGACCAATCCGTTGCCCAAAAAACTTATTGAAGAGTTCGCTTCTAAGGTTAAAACCCTTTACGTTTTTGAAGAACTTGAACATGTTATTGAAGAACAAGTTAAGTCTTGGGGTATAGATGTAAAAGGTAAAGAATTATTTACTAAACAAGGTGAATATAGCGCAAATCTTTTGAAAAAAGTTTTATTTGGCGCAACCGATCAAGTGTTTGATAAAACGGAAGTTCCTAATCGTCCGCCTATTCTTTGCCCAGGTTGCCCACACAGAAGCGTATTTTCGGTATTAAATAAATTAAAAATTCACGCTGCAGGTGATATAGGTTGCTATACACTTGGCGCAGTTGCTCCTTTAAGTGTAATCGATACAACTCTTTGCATGGGCGCAAGCATTTCTTCTTTGCATGGTATTGAAAAAGCAAAGGGTAAAGATTTTATTAAGAACTGGGTAGCCGTTATAGGTGATTCCACTTTTTTACATACGGGTATTAACTCTCTCGTTAATATGGTTTACAATAAAGCCACGGGAACGGTTATTATTCTTGATAATAGAACTACAGGTATGACGGGGCATCAACAACACGCGGCAACTGGTAAAACCTTAAAAGGCGAAGATACCTACGCTATAAACCTTTCAGATTTATGTAAAGCCATCGGTGTTCCTAACGTCGTTGAAATAAACGCTTTTGACGTCGTTACCTTGGAAAAAACTATTAAAGAAACGGTTAACGGTAACGTTTTGACGGTTATTATCGCAAAAGCGCCTTGCGCTTTAATTAAAGGTCAGAAATTCCCGTTCAAATGCGTTGCAAACGCTGAAAAATGTAAAAAGTGCGGTATGTGCTTAAAAATAGGCTGTCCTGCAATAACAAAACAAGCAGACGGAACTGTTAAAATTGATGAAACTATGTGTAACGGTTGCGGTTTGTGTATGAGCTATTGTAAATTCGGCGCTATAGAAAAGGTGGAAAAATAATATGAAAGAATTAAACGTAATGGTTGTTGGCGTAGGTGGTCAAGGGACTTTGCTTACGAGTAGAATTATAGGAAAAACAGCGTTAAACGCAGGTTTTGACGTTAAATTATCTGAAGTTCACGGTATGGCTCAACGTGGTGGTAGCGTAGTTACCTTCGTTAGATTTGGTAAAGACGTTAAAGAACCAGTTGTAGAAGAAGGCTCTGCAGACGTGCTTATTTCTTTTGAAAGACTAGAAGCCTTAAGATATGCGCATTTTCTTAAAAAAGGTGGTAAAATAATCGTTAATGATTGTAGAATAGACCCTATGACCGTTGTTATAGGCGCAAGTAAATATCCTGAAAATATATTAGAAACTCTTAAATCTACACACGACGTTACCGTAATTGACGGGCAAAAAATCGCTAAGGAACTTGGAAATAGTAAAGTGCTTAACTCCGTCGTTTTAGGTCTTGCTGCTAAGTATATAGGTTTTACAAAAGAAGAATGGCTTGAAACTATATATAAAACCGTACCACCTAAAACAATTGAACTAAATGAAAAAGCCTTTTTGGCTGGTTATAATAATTAAAAAGGGGAAACTTATATGATTTGGAATGAATCAAAAGAATGTATGAGTAGAGACGAACTTTCTAATCTTCAAAGCGCAAGATTAAGAAAACTCGTTGATTACGTTTATCATAACGTAGAATTCTACCGTAAAAAAATGCAAGCGCTCGGCTTGTTGCCTGGTGATATAAAAGGGATTGAAGATATTGAAAAACTTCCCTTTACCACTAAAGACGATTTAAGGGATAATTATCCTTTTGGTCTTTTTGCTGTGCCACACTCGGAAATCGTTAGAGTGCATGCTTCTAGTGGTACTACGGGTAAAGCAACTGTTGTAGGTTATACAAGGCGGGATATTGATATTTGGTCTGAATGTGTTGCAAGATGTCTTGCAATGGCGGGCGTTACTAGAAACGATATAATTCAAGTTGCTTACGGTTACGGTTTGTTTACGGGTGGGCTTGGCGCTCATTACGGCGCAGAAAGATTAGGCGCTATGGTAGTTCCGATGAGTACGGGTAACTCTAAAAAACTTACTACAATGATGCTCGATTTTGGCGCAACTGCAATTGCTTGTACACCTTCTTATCTATTACACTTAACAGAACTTTTAGAAGCAGAAGGAAAGATTAAAGATCTTAAACTTAAATACGCTATCTGTGGCGCAGAACCTTGGACGGAAAAAATGCACAAAGATATTGAAGAACGCTTACATATTAGCGCACACGCTATTTACGGTTTAAGTGAAGTTATGGGTCCTGGCGTTGCTTGTGACTGTAAATTCCATAAAGGTTTACAC
>JAFTIK010000070.1 GCA_017456945.1 Clostridia bacterium | reverse complement strand
ATTGATACGCAGTAAACAAATAATTAACCCCAACAGATTTGCAACAAAATCTGTCGGGGTTTTATCATGTTCCGTAACGTATTGCCTTCCACTCGTTCCAAAAGGCGATATAACCGTTTCGATCAAATTCATCTTCGGGTAATTTTTTATCTGCGGCGTCATTATAAAATGCTTCTACTTGGTCTGCAAATGCAAAGACGGTTGTTTTATATTCTTCAAATAAGATTTCCGTTCTTTCCCCTGTTTCTGTAACTAAAACAACATTGCCGTTTTCGTGCAAAACCGACCAATCAACTCCGTTAGGACAACCGCAAATATCAACTTTTGAAAGCTCTTCATTTGCTATCATCAAAAAGCCACAACAAGGAAGCTTCTGATTACTCTCATATATTTTATGATCTTCCTTCAATGATTTTAACAAATACAATGCGGTGGAACTGACTGTTGCGTCATCATATTCCAAAATCTCATGTCCGATGATCGCTTTTGCGTTTCCGTGAAGACACAGATCCTCGGCGGGATCTATCCCTTCCATCCAATGAAGATTGTAAGCAGTAATAGAAAACATATATAATCTCCGTTATCGCTAGTTTCGCCTTTGTATTACAAAGGCATTAGGCAAAGCCCACACCCCTACAATGTTGCATATATTATATCACAAATCGGCAGAGGAAACAATGCCTCTGCCGAAATTTGTAAACATCCCTATGAGAAGTTGGGCAAATCAGCCCTTTTTGGTTTTATTCATTATACTTAATTTTTATTATTTTACCGAACGGCGATATTTTTCCGCTTCCCAGTTGTTGATGAAGTAAACTTCTTTTTCGTTCATTTTAGAAACGGTAAGACCTGCGTTTTTAACGGCGGTTACTACGAAGATATAAGCCGAAAGGGTTTCTTCTAAAGTAGTAGCCTGCTTTTTATCGGTATTGTAATAAACCGTTCCGTCCTTAACCACCATCGTTTCGGGCGAGTGCGCGAGAATATTATTTAAATATACGAGTTGGTCGGGATATAAAGGCGTTTCATCTAAAAGCGCTTTATCTAAAACGTTTTCCGCAACGAACTTTTTAACGAGAGCAGTTTCCGACTTAAAACCGTTTGCAGTTTCAACGAGATTTACCGAACGGAAATTATCTGCCAAGCCGAAATGGTTGCGAATAGTTTCGTTAACGCAAGTGTTAACTTGCTTTACCCTTTCAACCGTGTCGCCGTTAACTACCAAGCCGTGATTTTTCATAAAAATAACTTCGGGATATTTGCCCGTTGCTTTTACGTATTCTTCTATCTTGGTTTTCATAGCGAGAGTAAGTTCAAAGCCAGGGTTTATGTAAGGCAAGAAAATAAAGCCGAAATCTTTATCGCTAAAAAGTTGTTCAGCGAGTTTTTCGCCTTCTTGGCTACAAGTAATAATATTTGCGTAAACCGAGTGAGTGTGGATAACGTATTTTTTTAAGATTGCGTGGAAACCTACTTCTACGCTCGGGCGAAGGGTTACGATACCTTCTAACGGTACTACCGAGTTCTTAGAAACTTCAGCGCTTTCCTTTTCATAATCTTTTTCAACCGAAAGGTCAACGCTATTATAATAGTTTTCAATAGCGTTTTTATCAACTGCTACGAAAGCCGTGGTTTCATCAATATCAACCAAACGATAGCCAGACGCCTTTATGAGCATAAGCCCCTTTTCTTCGTTCTTTACGGAAGTGTTACCACCACCGCCTTGGGTGTAGTCGGTACGGTCGCCTGCATATTGAGATATGGTTATTAAATCTAAAATTGATTGTTTCATTTTTATTTTTTCCTTATTATTTTATTTAAGATTAAACGCTTTGTTTATATCTTCAACTTCTTCGTCGCTAATCATAACGATATTACCTATCATCTTTGCGTGAATTATGGTGTTTGCAGTAAATTCTGCAACTTCTAACCTATCGAACGCATTTATGAGAGAACTACCCGTACTGATTACGCTTTCGTTTTCAACTAAAACTACGGGCGAGTGATCGCTTATCATTTGCGAAATCTTTTCGGGCGCGGTTATAGGCGTTCCGAAAGGCACTCTGCCGATATCGCGCATTGCAATATACGATTCGGGAATAGTTCTGCTATCGATAGGCGTTCTAGTTACGCCGAACGCCATAAGGTGTTTGGGGTGCGCAACGGTAATTGCTTTAATTTCAGGGTGTTCGTCGTAAATAAGTTTATGCAAGTGAGTAGAACGGCTTGGGTTCTTGCCCGCTTCTCTCCAGTTAAAGTCTATTCTTACGATATCTTCTGGCTCGATATATTTTCTATCTACGCCGTAAGGGGTGATAAGAAAACTGTCTTTATCAAGACGAACTGAGAAAGTACCTTGCGTACTAGTAAACAAACCTTGATCGTACGAACGGTGAATAAGCGCGCACATTTCCTTACGAAGTTTACGCTCTTCAGAACTATAAGTAGTGGGAATAAACTCGCCAAGCGAAACCTTTCCCTTTGTAGAGTGCAAGGCTATCTGCTCGTCGGTAAGAACTACGGGTTTGCCGAGTGTAGATGCGGTAATGCCGAGAGCCGCCGCAAAGTTGAGCGTTTCAAACTTTTTGAAGGCTTCAAACAAACTGTCTGCGCAAGTTATAACGCCGTGGTTTTCCATAATAACGGCGTTGTAACCCTTTTTGATTTCGGCTACTATTCTTTGAGCGAGCGCGTCGCTACCAGGGACTTCGTAATCGGCAATACCAACCTTGCCACATACTTGGCTAGGCGTGGGAATAATGTTTACGTTAGGTATTTCTCTAATAAGAGAGTAACTTACGAGTGCCGGTGGGTGCGCGTGTAATACTGCGGACACGTCGGGTCTGGTTTGATATACGAGTTTATGGAAAGGCAATTCTACCGACGGTTTATGTTTACCTATAACCGTTCCGTCGGGCAAAACTTTACAGATGTCTGACGGAGTTAGCGAGCCTTTATCTATCCCCGACGGAGTTATCCAAATAACCCCTTCGCTATCTAGAATAGAAAGGTTACCACCAGAAGTAGTCGTAAGCCCTTTTTGATAAACCCTGTTAATAAGCATTACTATTTGTTCTGCAGGGTGCATTAAATTAAAATTCATAGTTAAACTCCTAAACGCGTTTTATTATATGGTTTAAGGGAAAAGAGCCGAGCAAGACAAGGCTCGTAAGCGTGACGCTTAACCCCTATTTATGTTTTAAGTGGAAAGAGCCGAGTTAGACTAGGCTCATGAGCGTGACCTTAATCCCTATTTTTGGTTTTAAGTGGAAAGAGCCGAGTTAGGCTAGGCTCGTGAGCGTGACGCTTACCCCTATTTATGTTTTAAGGGGAAAGATCCGAGTTAGGCTAGGCTCGTAAGCGTGACGCTTAACCCCTATTTTTGGTTTTAAGTGGAAAGAAACGAGCAGGAGCAGGCTCGCGTAGCGTTTTGGGTGAAATAGACCGTCTGGTCATTGAAGTCAAAACGCGTAGCAGTAACGAACTCCTGCAAAGTTTATTTACGCTTAAATTACATTTGTTGGCCACCAGTTACGTTAATCGCTTGACCAGTCATATAACCTGAATAATCGGAAGCAAGGAATACCATAACGTCTTCAATATCCTTATATTCGCAAGAACGTTTCATAGGAACTTGATTGATGTATTTTGCTCTTACTTCTTCTTCAGTTATACCTTGGTTTGCAGCGTATTGTTTGAAAAGACTATTAACCCAAAGCGGACTGTTCAAAAGGTTGCCAGGGCAGATACAATTTACTCTTACGCCACTTTCAGCAAATTCCAAAGCGAGCGATTGAGTAAGACCTACGCCACCAAACTTACTTGATGCGTACGCGCCGTTCTTGAACGAACCCTTTCTACCAGACTTACTGTTGATTTGGATAATGCTACCACTCTTTCTTTCAAGCATAGAAGGAGCGAACGCTTTAACGGTGTTAAAATAGCCGTTAAGGTTGATATCGGTAACGAGTTTGAACGCTTCGGGAGAAAGCGCGAAAATATCGCCACTCTTAACGATTGCAGCGTTACAGATAAGAACGTCAACTTGACCCCACTTATCGAGAACAGCTTTTGCAGCCGCTTCTAACTGGTCGTATTTGGTAACGTCAACTGCAAGCGCGATAGCGTCGGAAAGTTTATCCGCAACGGCTTTAGCGCCTTCATAGTTGATGTCGCAAACGGCAACCTTACAACCTTCTTTATCAAGACGGAGCGCGAGCGCTTCGCCCAAGCCTTGGCTTGCGCCTGTTACAACTGCTACTTTACCTTTCAAATCGATTAAACTCATTTTTATTTTTCTCCTTTAATGGTTTTTTATAATTTATTCTACGGTTTTT
>JAFTIK010000069.1 GCA_017456945.1 Clostridia bacterium | reverse complement strand
CGCTCTGCTGTTTGTGTTTTAAATTCTATTAAATAACCAAATTTTACTTATTGTTGACAAATAATAGTTTGTATAGTAAAATATAATTCAATGAAAATTTATTTACGGGGGAATTATGTTTCACATTTTAGTTGTTGATGACGATAAGAATATTCGTTATGTTATGAAAGAAGTGTTAGAATCAAATTCTTACACGGTTTTCACGGCGGAAAACGGCAAAAAGGCGTTCGACTTAATGGAAAACGAGCATATTGACCTTGCAATAGTAGATATTATGATGCCTGAAATAGACGGTTACGAGTTTACGAAAGCGTTAAGGCAATTTAACCAAGAAATGCCCGTTTTAATGATTAGCGCAAAACAACTTGCTGAAGACCGTAAAAAAGGGTTTGCCGTGGGTATTGACGATTATATGAGTAAACCTATAGATACCGACGAACTTTTATTGCACGTTAAAGCCCTTTTAAGGCGTTACAAAATAATTAACGAACGCAAGATTGTTATAGGCGACGTGATTCTCGATTACGATTCTTATACGGTTACGGGGCACGGGGAAGTGCAAGAATTGCCCCAGAAAGAGTTTTTATTGCTTTATAAACTTTTATCTTACCCGAACAAAATCTTCACCCGTATTCAACTTATGGATGAAATTTGGGGCATGGATTGCGAAACGGATGCTGAAACGGTTACCGTGCATATCGGCAGGCTTAGAAAACGCTTTGGCGAGTGGGAAGAGTTTGAAATAATTTCTATTCGCGGGCTTGGTTACAAGGCGGTAAAAAAGGTATGAAAAAGAAAAAACTAAAACTCAATTCTTTCGCGTCGAATATTAGAAATCGCTACACGCTAGCCTTTATTCTAGGGGTTGCTACCATACTTATTCTTTGCGTAATGATAGTGGTTATTCTAGAATATTTTATAATTCAGTCAAAACTAGTTGAACAACACGAAGTAAAAGACTCTGGGCTTATGTGGATAATACTATTCGGGCTTGCTAGTGTTATCGTGGGCATGGGGTTATCCGCCCTTCTAGGGCGTTTTATATTAACGCCTGTCAATATGCTCATAGAAGGCATGGAAAGGCTTTCTAACGGCGATTTTACCACCCGTATCGATATAGATAAAAGGCAAGGGCTTAAACCGCTTGCAAAGAGTTTTAACACCTTGGCAAGCGAACTGCAAAACACCGAGATTTTGCGTTCTGATTTCGTTAACAATTTTTCGCACGAGCTTAAAACGCCGTTAGTTTCGGTTAACGGGCTAATAAGTCTATTAAAAAACGAAAATCTTTCGCCCGATAAGCGAAAACAGTATTTAGAGATAATAGAAGAAGAAACAAATAGGCTTGCAGAACTAACTACAAATCTGTTGAACCTTTCCAAGATAGAAAAACAAGAAATTTTAACCGATAAAACCAACTTTAACGTTTCCGAACAAATTAGAACTTGCGTTTTACTGTTAGAAAAGAAATGGGAAAAAAAGGACATAGGCTTTTCTTTAGATATTCCCGAAATTTTTATTAACGGCAACGAAGACCTTATGAAACAAGTTTGGATAAACGTTATAGATAACGCAATAAAGTTTGCCGACTTAAAGAGTGAAATTACTTTTGATTTGCAAGAAAAAGAGCAAACTGTGGAAATTGCCGTTTCCAACCAAGGTAAACTGCTTGACGAAAGCGAATACGGCAAGATTTTCAATAAGTTTTATCAGATAGGCAAACAAGGCTCAAGGGAAGGTAACGGAATAGGTTTATCTATCGTAAAAAGAATAGTAGAATTGCACTCTGGTAAGATTAACGTTATATCTAAAGACGGGTTAACTACTTTTACGGTAAGTTTGCCAAAAACAATTTAAAAACAAAAAGACTAACGAAAAACTTTTCGCTAGTCTTTTTTAATGGTAAATTATTCTAATATGCGTTTTCTGAAATATTTGCCGATAGCAACGTTTAATATAAGCCCTTCTTTCCAAACTTCTCTAGGTAAATGATGAAACGCCCTAAAGGTTTCAAAAGATAAACAACCTAGGTAGTTGATTTCTTTAAGACCTTTTATAAAACCTTCCCAGTCAAGCCCAAGGTCAACACCCCATTGATCTTTTACTTGGGTGTAGGGTATAAGGTGCGCGTCGCTCTTACCGTCGTTATCGTGTATATGAAGTGCTGTTATTCTATCGCCGACCTTTTTTATAAAATCGTAAATATTAACCCCACACGCGTTTGCGTGCCCAACGTCTAAACAAAAACCGAAAACCTTTTCGCCAGCGATTTGGTTTAAGGTATCTATAAGATAAATGGTTTCGTCTGCGCTAGAACAAATACCGCCTACGATTTGGTCGTTTTCCTCGCATTGAAGATTTTCCAAACAAACGGTAACACCACACTCTTTGGCCTTTTTTATAAGTTTAGAATACATTTCGATATTCTGTTTAACCCATTTTTGGTTTTGGTGGGGTTGCCACGCGTCTTGGTGGGGGTGTACTACGAATTGTTTACAGTTAAGGTAGGCGCTTGCGCCCAGCATCTTTTCTAAAACCTTAATACAGTAATCGTTAACCGTTGGGTTATCTTCAAAATAAACGGGGAAATGGGCGTGAATTTGGGCTATTTTAACGCCGTTTTCTTCCGACGCCTGTTTAAGGAGTGAAAAAGTTTCAATAAACTCTGTTTCTGGCAGTTCTACTATCGGATATTTAGTTCCTTTAACGAATTCGTTAGGGCGAAAAATATATTCAAACCCGTAGTCTATTGCTTCAATACCGAGTTCTTTTGCAAGGCGCATACTTTCAATAGGCTTGCTTTTATCAAACCATTTACCCGTTTGTATACCGATTAAAAGTTGGTCGTTCATATTAACCCCCTATATTTATTTTAAAAGAGAATTAAGTTTAGCCATTAATTCTGCCGACGGCGTAGGAATATCCTTGAAAGGAAATTCTATTTTCATATCGTCGTACTTAACTTGACAAATCTTCTTGAAAGGCAAAAGTTCAATTTTGTCTATGCAATGGTATTTATCTTTTAGGCTAGAAAGTTTAAGAATATTTTCTTCTTGGTCGTTAATTGTAGGTATAACGACTTGTCTTAAAGTTACGGGAATATTTTCTTGGTTAAGGTAGGCTAAAAATTGCAAAACCTTTTCAAGCGAGCAACCTACGTGCTTAACGTAAAGGTCGTCAGAAGTATATTTAACGTCGAGCAAAACTCTATCCGTAACGGATAAGAGTTTTTTTATTTGCTCGTTAAGTAAGCACCCAGAAGTATCTAGGCAGGTGTTTACGCCCTTTTCTTTGCAAAGGCTAAAAAGTTGGTAACAAAACTCGCTTTGTAGCAAGGGCTCGCCACCCGAAATGGTAATACCACCTTTAACGCCAAAATAACTTTTGTATCTTAAAACTTTTTCTAAAACCTGTTGTGGTGAAAATCTTTGTCCAACCCCGATTTCCCAAGTGTCGGGGTTATGGCAACACCCGCAACGTAGAGGACAGCCTTGCATGAACACCACGAATCTAATCCCAGGACCGTCAACAGTTCCAAGGCTTTGAAAAGAGTGTATATACCCTAAATTTTCACTCATACGCTTTCGTGGAAGGTACGGCTTATAACTTCTAACTGCTGTTCTGTAGAAAGTTTGTTATAGTTAACCGCATACCCCGAAACTCTTATGGTAAGGTTGGGGTAATCTTCGGGGTTTTCGTAGGCTTTAATAAGCGTTTCACGGTTTAATACGTTAACGTTTATGTGGTGAGCCATACGCCCGAAATATCCGTCTAAAATACCCACGAGATTTTCCACCCGTTCGTCGTTAGTTTTGCCGAGCGCTTCGGGGGTGATAGAGAAGGTGTTGGAAATACCGTCTCTACAATCTGCGTAAGAAATTTTAGATACCGAATTAAGTGATGCTAGCGCGCCGTTTTCTTCGCGGTTGTGCATGGGGTTTGCGCCAGGGGCGAAAGGCGCGAAAGCCTTTCTACCGTCGGGGGTTGCGCCCGTGTTCTTGCCGTACATAACGTTGCTAGTTATGGTTAGAACGGAAAGAGTGTGTTCTGCGTTACGATAAGCGGGGGTTTTTCTAAGTTCAGAAATAACCTTATTAGCAAGTTCTTTAGCGATAACGTCAACGCGGTCGTCGTCGTTACCGTACTTGGGGAAATCCCCTTGCGTTTCAAAATCCACGATAAAGCCGTTCTGGTCTTTAATCGGGCGAACGTTAGCGTACTTAACGGCGCTTAGCGAGTCTGCAACGACTGAAAGCCCTGCAATGCCGAACGCCATAAATCTGCCGACTTCCGTATCGTGCAACGCCATTTGCGTCTTTTCGTAAGCGTATTTATCGTGCATATAGTGAATAACGTTCATAGTGTTTACGTAAAGGGCAGATAGCCAAGCGATATATTTATCCATACGCTCGGAAAGTTCTTTATAATCAAGTTTATCCCCTTGCATAACGGGCATTTGTGGACCGATATGAATATTACTAGTGGTGTCGTAACCACCGTTTATTGCGATCAAAAGAAGTTTTGCTAGGTTACAACGAGCGCCGAAGAACTGCATTTGTTTGCCGACTTTCATAGCCGATACACAGCAAGCGATAGCGTAATCGTCACCGTAAATGGGGCGCATAAGGTCGTCGTTTTCATATTGAATAGAATCGGTGTCAACCGAAACTTGAGCGCAGAATTTTTTAAAGTTTTCAGGTAAATTCCTAGACCACAAAACGGTAAGGTTAGGTTCGGGGGAAGAGCCTAGCGTGTAAAGAGTGTTGAGCATACGGAAGGTGTTTTTGGTAACCAAAGTCTTTCCGTTTTCTCCCATACCGCCAAGCGCTTCGGTAATCCACATAGGGTCGCCACCGAAAAGTTCGTTGTACTCTGGTGTGCGCAAGTGGCGCGCCATACGAAGTTTCATAACGAAATCGTCCATAAGTTCTTGCGCGCCTTCTTCGGTAAGAGTGCCGTTTTTAATATCGCGTTCGATATAAATATCAAAGAAAGTGCTTACTCTGCCGAGCGACATTGCCGCCCCGTTCTGTTCTTTGATAGCGCCAAGATAAGCAAAATAAGTCCATTGAATTGCTTCTTTAGCGTCTTTTGCCGGTTGGGAAATATCGTACCCGTAAGAGAGAGCCATTTGCTTTAAGTAGCCTAAGAAGGTAATCTGTTGGAAAAGTTCTTCGCTAAGTCTAAT
>JAFTIK010000001.1 GCA_017456945.1 Clostridia bacterium | reverse complement strand
TATTTGCATACCCTTACTCCTTCTTTCTTACAAATAATGTTACAACAGTAATAAAAAAAAGTCAAGTAAAAGGCTAAAATAACAAAATTTATAATCTCATAAGTTAACAACATTTTTTTATTACAAAGTTTTATTATACTCCTTAACAACTTGCATACAAAGTTAATTTTATTTTTATTATCTTTTATTTTAAAAACTTCGCTTCACTTGACAAACGAAAAAACAAAAAGTATAATTTATATATAATTAATTATCATCTTAGTAAATTACTTTATAAACTTAACGCATTTATGCGAATAATCGACCTATAGGCGGGTTTTATAATGAATTTCCTTTTACTATCCAACCAGATCTTAAACGTAACGGCATTAACGGTTTTAATTGTTTTAGGCGCTCTATTACTGCTTTTAGCCATTTGTTTTTTAATAACTTACGTCATTTTTAAAAAGGCGTTTGGCAGAGATAAAAATATAGCCACCGAAACAAATCCTATTTACGAACGATACCGCGAACTAATGAAACAAGGTGCGGAATGGTTCTTGGCATTAAAGCCTGAAAAAGTAACCATCACTTCTAAAGACGGTTTGAAATTATCCGGTTTGTTTTACGAAACGGAGAATGCGCGCGGAACGGTAATCTTTATGCACGGCTACCACGGCAATCCCACGCACGATTACGGCCCTGTTCGTCCACACTTTAAAGCAGAAGGGTATTCACTACTGCTACCCGACCAACGTGCACATGGCGAAAGTGAAGGCAAATATCTTACCTTTGGAGTAAAGGAAAGTGAAGACTGTTTACTTTGGGCAAAGTACGTTGCAAAGCGCTTTCCCAAAAGGTCTATTTCTCTTCACGGAATTTCCATGGGCGGGGCTACCGTTGCAATGGCAAGTTGCTTAGAAGATTTACCCGAAGAAGTTAAACTTATTGCAAACGATTGCGGTTTCACTTCCCCAGACGAAATAATTTCTTCTGTTAGAAAAAGCATGAAACTACCCAAATTCCCCTTCCAGTATTTCGTAAGATTTTTGGCTAAAACCTTGGCTAAATTTTCGCTTAAAGAAAAGAATTCAAGCGATTGTTATGCAAAAAGCAAGTTACCCGCTTTATTTATTCACGGCGAAGAAGATAATTTTGTTCCCTATTATATGGGCAAGGAAAATTACCAGAAATCAAGCGCGACGGATAAAATTTTAATTTCGGTTAAAGGCGCAGGTCACGGGCTTGCATATATTACCGAACCGGAAAGAGTAAGAAGTAAGTTAACCGAATTTTACAATAAGCATATGTAATAAAAATAGCGCTAGAGCGCGATTATCGGCTATTATACAAACACCCACGACCGTTACTAGGCCGTGGGTGTTTTTATTATTTATCGTTTTTTGTTTGGTTTTGTAAAAAACTTTTTGGCACGTGTCTACCATTTTTTTTGCGTTGCTTAACACATTCGGTTAAAAGATATTCTATTTGCCCGTTAACAGACCTAAAATCATCTTCAGCCCATCGCATTAACTCTTCATACAATTTTTCACTTACTCGTAAAGGAATTTGTTTTTTGCCATCCGCCATAATCAGTACATACTTCCCGAATTAACCACCGGATGAGCGTCTCTGTTACCGCAAAGAACAACCAGCAAATTAGAAACCATTTGAGCCTTTCTTTCTTCGTCTAGTTCAACAACGCTATTTTCACTAAGTCTTGCTAAAGCCATTTCAACCATACCAACAGCGCCGTCTACGATCATCTTTCTTGCATCTATTATAGCAGACGCCTGTTGACGCTGAAGCATAACAGAAGCAATTTCCGTAGCGTACGCAAGATAGGTTATGCGCGCTTCAATAATTTCTATGCCGGCATCTTTTACCTTGTTTTGAATTTCATCTTTAATTCTTTCTGCAACCACTTCACTTGAACCGCGTAAACTTCCTTCGTCTGCAACACCGTCGCCGGTGGTATCTATATTAGGAGCGACGTCGTAAGGGTAAATTCTAACAATATTTCTTACAGCAGAATCACATTGAAGTGAAAGATATTCTTTATAGTTATCAACGTTGAACACGGCTTTTGCGGTATCTGTAACTCGCCACATAACCGCTACCCCTATTTCTACAGGATTTCCCAAACAGTCGTTTATCTTTTGGCGGTTATTATTTAACGTCATGACCTTTAGCGATATTTTTTTATCAACTGCAACCGTGGTGCTACTGCCGTTTGCGGTGCTAATAGTTGCGGTAATGGGCGAAGAAGATCCAACGTCACCACTTTGTTTAAGTTTTGTTGTAGCAGCGGGGTTAAAGGATACGCAGAAGGGATTTACAGCGTAAAATCCGTCGCCTTTAATAGTTCCAACGTATTTGCCGAACAAAGTTAAAACGAGCGCTTCGTTTGGTTTTAACACCTTTAAGCCGATTAAAGGAATCCAAAAAACAAATATTATCGCAAAGCCTATAATCATGCATAAATTAGCAAGCGTCACGTCTCTTTTTTGAACATACGAGATCATTTCTAAATTTTCTGACAAAACAGCCCCGTATATTACCAAAGCCATGCCTATAACAAACGCTAAAAGACATAAGAGCAAAACGAGCATACCGCGTTTTTTAGTAGTGTAAATTTTTTCTTGCATAATAAAAAACTCCTTGTTTTTTTGATATCAAAATGATATCATAATGCAAGAAGTTTTGTCAAGCGATTTTTAATTAATTATTATATGATGTAAAACAACTTTTTTGCACGGCTGGGCGTGAAGTATCTTCTTATAAAGTATTACCTTATAAAATTTGTATAGGTTTTTCTTTCTTTTTGAGGAAGCCCGTATTTCTCTTTACCAAGAGCAATACTCTTCATTAAAAACGCCATATTTTTTGCCAAAGTGCGCATTTGTTGCATACCTTCTTGGTCTTCAATCGTTCGTTCACCACCGCCGTGAAGCCCGTTCCAGTATTGACCGGAAGCAATCGGCATACCGCTAATAGTGAAATATTTATTTAATTGATCGAAAGTTGCCGTAATTCCACCTCGCCTTGCGCAAGCAACCGCAGCGCCGACTTTCATTCTTTTATCGAAATGCGTACTGTAAAACAACCTATCTAAAAAAGCAACTAAAGTAGCGTTTGCAGATGCGTAATAAACTGGAGAGCCAACCACTATTCCATCTGCTTGTTCAAATAGCGGAGCAACTTCGTTAACTTCGTCGTTAAAAACGCATTTGCCTTCTTTATAGCAAGAAGCGCACGCAACGCAACCGCGAATAGGTTTATTCCCCACCTGAATTATTTCGCTTATGACTCCCTCTTCTTCAAAAACTTTTTGCATTTCGCGTAAGGCGATATAGGTAGTTCCCTTTG
>JAFTIK010000068.1 GCA_017456945.1 Clostridia bacterium | reverse complement strand
GCAACTAATTAACCAGCCATATAATCCTTTTAATTGCGAATCACCGTAAGCGTTGCTAGAAGAAGATAAAATTATGCTTTCTTCTTCAGAAAGATTGCGAGATTCATTTGCTGAATTATTTGTATTATCATCAGTTGTAAATTCTTCTACCGCTGCATGAAATAACGATACGTTTTTACCCAAAAGTTGTATTTTTCTATATAACGCATCTATCATTGAGCCTGCTTCTTAACTGAAGCTATAATCTTTATTTTTATTACCTATTTGATCGTTACTCCAATTGCTAGGTTTAGATCCCCATCCATGGGTAAAAACCGTTATTTGCGGTTGATCGTTAGATGGTGTTGTCCTGCTATTTGTAACGTTTTCTAACTCTTCTGGGGTTAGTTCCCAATAATTTTTTGTTAAATCTACGTCATCCGCATACACTCGTTTGTTTAACGTAATAGAAAAAGCAATACTTCCTAAAAGTATTAAGCATAGTAAACTAGCTATTAGATATTTTATTCTTTTCATTTGTTTTAAAGCCTCCCTTGTTGTTATATATAATAAAGAATAAACTTACTCTTTTTCAACTTTTACGCCATAATAAAACACCGTGTTACCCCTATAGTTCATTGCTTCTGCATTTTCATACCACCCGTCTGCATAGCCTGCATAATATATTTCTTCGTTTTCGAAATCGATTAAATAAAATAACGGTGGAAAATTATAACAAGCTGTATAATATGGAAGAAAACGATATATCTGATTTGAACTTACCCCTATATAAAACCATACACCATCAACACAATATAAAGAATGAACATACAATAAAATATCATATTCACCATCTATTACGTAATATTCTTTATTTATGCGTCTTCGACGTATTATAGCTTCTTTTTCAGTTATTATTTCATTCTGATAATATTCTTTCAAAGAAAAAATAGTATAAACCTCTGAATCTATTACCTCATATGACATAACTTCCACAGTTGCAGTTATACCATTATATTCAGTAGTATAATTATGTTTTTTCATGTTGTTGTTTAACTCAACCCAACTATTATCTGTTTTATGTAATTTTTTTGTATAATCAAGTTTTAATTTGTATCCTTCAACTTCTTTAGGAAATGCATCTAATACTTGCAGTTGTTTTTCAATTTCAAATTTCCCTTGTTCAATACTTTTTCGATATATAGTTTTATTTAAACAATTTTCAAAGAAATCTCCATAACAACCTAAAATAGAAAAACATAAAATTGTAATAAGCGCAATACTTGTTATTTTTTTATTCTTTTCATTTTTTTCTCCTTTATCCCATTTCCACCCATTGTATCACTATACTATGCTTTTGTCAATACGTATTTCAAAAAGACTTATATTTTTTTGCCATTTATATTACAAAATACGACTATATTTTAATAAAACCAAAAAAGTGGGGCTATAACGCGATTAACCCCACTTTTGTTTTTATGCTATTTTCTTTTGCCGTTTATTGCAACGTATAACTGTTTTGCCATTTGATTGTAGTTTATACCGTCCTTTACCCAAAAGGTAACTAAAGGTATTTTAGCGCGTTTACAAATATCTAAAACCTTTTCGTCGCGCTCTATTCTATCCTTTCTGAAATGCGAATTATCGTTAATTTCAATAAGGGCAATGGGGTGAAAATCATAATCGAAAATTCCAAAATCTACGTTTCTAAAAAGTTCGCTTCTAAAATTAGAACCGCCCTTTTTATCTATGACGGACGCCAAATTTATTTGCGGTAAAAGCAAAAAATTATTGCCTATTATAGAACGAATAATATCGTAATATTTAATTTCGGTTGGGGTTAAAAGACTTTCTTTAACAAAATATTTCGCTTTGTTCTTTTTTGCAAATATAACCTTTATAGATAGCAAAATTACCGCTATTATTATAACAGCCGTTATAACCGCTATAATATGACCTTGATTTTCCCCAGTAAGTAATATGCTTAACATACCAAACCCGCCTTAAAAATTTTTCTTATTATAACATTTTTAAAAATTTAAGTAAACCCTATGCGCCGCGCGTTCTATTTTTATTTTTTATAGCATATTGTATAGCAAGAAATTTGGAGGCTAAAAAAATGGATAACGGTTTAGAATACGCAAAAATGATTGAAGTGCCAACTTCTACCTGCGAATATTCTTTTAAACGAAAACGCTCTTTTTTTAAAAAGAAAAAGGTAATTAACGCGGTAAATAAGGCGATTAAACAAAGCGAAGATGAAGATGCTAACATTTTTTGCGAAGAAGAATGTAACGAAAAAAATAACTGTAAAAACAAGGATAAAAATTTATCAAGTAGCGAAAAAGCAAACAATAAAGCCAGCGCGCTTGCCGTATACGACAAAAAAATCGCAAAGAAAGAAAAAATTAAAAGCGCTGTTATTTCTGCACAGGTGGTTGCTGTGTTCGCGCTAATTTCTGCAATAATACTAACCAACGTATTTTGGGAACACAGCGGTATGAACACTTTATTTAAAAGTGTGTTCTTTAACGATCAAACGTTAGAAGACAATCGCTCTTACGAAGATTTTACGCTTACTTTGCCAGTTGGCGATCAAAGCGGTGTTACCGTTTGTGAAGGCGAAATCGGCATCACCGGCGAATATTCGCTTTACCCTGTTTGCGAAGGCGAAGTGGTTAAAGTGGAAAAGGCAACGGATGGAACTTATACCGTAACCGTTAAGCACAGCGAAAGTTTTTCAAGCGTAACCGAGGGGTTAGACCTTGTTTATTTTGCCAGCGGAGAGCAAGTTACACGCAATATGCCACTTGGCTACGTTAAAAACACCGCAAAGGTTTATCTTTATAACGGCGAAAGTCTTATAACCGACTATGCAGCGGTAGAAAATTCTATTATCTTTAACAAATAATGAAAATAAGTATTCATCCACTATTTTTCTTATTTGGATTATACTTTGCTTTCACCGGCAAAGTATTTTTATTTTTAAACTTTACGCTTACCGCACTAATACATGAAATCGGGCATTCTTTTGCGCTTGAACAACTTGGGTATAAGATGAATAAAATATCCCTTATGCCCTACGGAGCAGTAGTTAATAGCGCTATAGAGGGACTTTCTTATAAAGATGAAATTAAAGTAGCCTTTTTTGGCCCGCTTTTTAACCTTTTCGTTTGCCTTGTTTTTTTGGCGCTTTGGTGGCTTATGCCCGAACTTTACCCCTATCTTGATAGCGTGGTTTTTTCTAACTTGTGCGTATTTGCAATAAATTTACTTCCCGCATACCCGTTAGACGGTGGAAGAATTGTTTGCGCTACCCTTTCGCTCCGCTTTAAACGCAAAACAGCCTTAAAGGTTACGGTTGCAATAAGCATTATTATTTCCCTTTTGCTTCTTGCGCTATTTATATATTCCGTTTGCATACGAAAAACTAATCTTTCACTTTTGTTTTTTAGCCTATTTTTGGTTGCAGGGTGGGCAAAAAGGTCAAAAGAAAGCGCATACGTGCGCACTTTTTTTAGCCGTAGCATTAGCGCAATTAAAATTAAAGAGTGCAAACACTTTATAGTTAAAAGCGACTTAAAGCTTAAAGAAATTATTGCCCTTACCCAAGTAAACTGCTTTTTCACAATGGAAGTAATAAGTCCAAACGGCGAACTTTTGGGTTATTACGATTATAGCGAATGTGAAAAAATTCTTTCTTCTTACAGGCTTTACGATAAGCTTGAAGATATTATTAAAGATATTTTTCCCTATTCTTATAAAACTACTGCCTAAAAAATGAGCATAATCTTTTACCCCGCTGTTTTCTTCTCTATTAAAAACATGAGTTTTCTTTGCCGCTGAGCCAAAAAATTAGCAAATCAAGTATAATTACCAACGGCACACTTAATACTTTTTAACTTTTATTTTTATATTTTGCAATTTTTTTAACAAAAAAGTGGGGCTATAACGCGATTATCCCCACTTTTGTTTTTTACGGCAATCAAGATGCGCAAAATTTTATACCCGCAAATTTGCAAGTGATTTACCCCTTTATATAAAGTGATATTTTTTGCAAGAATTTTTATGTTTATTTTAGCGATTACCATTTTTGCTTGCGATAATTATGCTTAAAAATATATTGCAAATAACCGCACCTTTGCCTTAAGGAATGAACAAAAATTAAAAATTATTGATATTTTATTATTTTTTTAATATTTTTGGCAAAAAAATTGAAATTAAATATTTACAAATGGATAAATATATTGTATAATATATAAAGATGGTAAACTTGGGATAGTATGGTTATAAAGCGCAAAAAATAAACGTGTGCGTTATCGCGCCGTATAAAACCAAAACACTAACAAAAAAATAAACGGGAAGAAATAAATATGAAAGCTTTGTATAAAAGAGTTTTGCTAAAAATCAGCGGTGAAGCGCTTGCGGGCGAAAAAGGCACGGGCTACGATAGCGAAGTTTTAAAAACCGTTGCTTTGCAAATTAAAAGCGCGCGCGATTTAGGCGCAGAAGTTTGCATAGTGGTTGGCGGTGGCAACTTTTGGCGTGGCAGACAAAATCTTGATATGAACAGAAGCACGGCGGACTATATGGGTATGCTTGCAACCGTTATGAATTCGCTTTGCTTACAAGAAACTCTTATAGCAAACGGAGTGGATGCTATCGTTCAAACTTCTTTTTCGGTAATGCCCATGGCAAAACCGTACGACAGACGAGAAGCAGACAAAGCTTTAAAAGAAGGCAAAGTAGTTATCTTTGGCGGTGGCACGGGTTGCCCATTCTTCTCTACCGATACTACGGCTTCACTTCGCGCGTGTGAAATGGAAGCGGACGTACTTCTTCTTGCAAAAAACGTGGACGGCATTTACGATAGCGACCCCAAAACCAACCCCAACGCGAAAAGATATGATTGCATTTCTTACGCGGACTTTATATCTCAGGGCTTAAAGGCGATGGACGCATCTTCGGTTATAATGTGCCAAGAAAATGGTTTGCCCGTTTTTGCATTCCACCTAAACGCAGAAAATTCCATAGTTAACGCGCTTACAAAAAAAGATTGCGCCGGCACTTGGATAAAATAACTTTTTTACCGCGACATAAATTTCTTATTAGACCTAATTTATAACGCAACACTTCACAAAAACAAAAAAAATAAACTTTAAATATATAACACAAAATAACCCTATAAGGAGAAAAATTATGGCAGCAGATATGGAAAAAATTGAAATGATACTTTTAGAACACGACGAAAGACTTGAAAAAAGCGTTAACGTGTTTAAGTCTGACCTACTTATGATAAGAGTTGGCAGAGCTAACCCCCACGTTTTAGATAAAGTTATGGTTGACTATTACGGCGAAATGACGCCTATCAACCAAGTGGGAAATATGTCTGTTGTAGACTGTCAATGCCTTATAGTTGCGCCTTGGGATAAATCTCTTTTAAAGAGTGTTGAAAAGGCTAT
>JAFTIK010000067.1 GCA_017456945.1 Clostridia bacterium | reverse complement strand
CTAGCGAAAATTACAACGCAAACAAGCAGGGTAGATATACTTTTGAATTTATTACTTCAAATATTCCTGCAGGCATTCAAGACGGATACAGTCTACTAAAGGTTTACGTTGGCGTTGGCTTAGAAGATCCCGTTAAGCCACCCGTTTTAGATAGTTCAAATTCTAATTCACAAAGCGATCAAACTTCGGTAGGTGGCGGTAAAGATGGTTGTAACAGCAGTTTTGGTGTGGTTTTGGCGGGTGCTTCCGCTGTGATTTTAGCAGGACTTGGAATATTTATTTACAAAAAGAAACCCGCTAAAAAATAAACATGGAATTTTTTAAAAAAAATATATAAGGAGAAAAAAACATGAAACTAATCAACGCAAAAAGAGTATCTATACTCTTAACCTGTGCTATGGCACTAACTTTATGTTTTAGTATGTTTTTCGCAACCATGCCCGTTAGAGTAGGCGCGGAAAATATGAAGTACATTACCGCTATTCCCGATAGCGAACTAGAATGTCTTTCAGATGAAAATCAAGTTTGGTTTTGGTCGACGAAAACAGGTACGGCTAACGTTCGTTATACTCCTACCGGAAGTTATACTTTAGAAAACGTAACGGATATTGCTTTCCGTATTAAGAACGCTAACCGTCAAACCAACAAGCCCAACAAGAGCGGTGGTTTAAGCGCTTTATACCTTAAGTTTAAAGGCGTTGATACCATTTGGCATTTAACTCACGAACAAAAAATTAATAACGAATACTCACACTTTAAAACCTTAGCTCCCGATGGAACTATCAAACGCACTATGGGTAATACCGCTGCTAGTCAATTTGCATTTACTGCAAACTTCGACGCTACCGCTTTCTTTCCCTTATGGGCTTTCTATGACGGCGCTTCTATTGCTGAAGAAGATTGTTTAACTTCTTTAGAAAACTATCAATCTTTAGAACTTGAATACATTGATTTCGGTGTTTCTACTTGGCGTTGGGACTTAATCCTTGGCGATATCGCTCTTGCTAAAACTTCAGACAATCAAGACTGGACTTACGAAGTTATGAACTTTGATAAAGCAGTTCAAGAAGGTTCAGAAAGTTTAGTAACCTTAAGAACAGACGTTTTTGATCAAGTTGCTTTAAAAGTTAACGGCGAACAAGGCGTTGTTAACCAAGACGGATCTATTACTGCTAACGTTGAAGGCGTAGGTACAGTTTCTACCCCCGTAAGCACTTTACAAATGTTTAAACAAGCAACCGTTACTACCGACTTAAAAGAAGGTTACGGTATCACTAACGTAGTTTCTAGATTCTATAACGCTAACGGCGAAGAAATTACGGATGCTTCAGAAAGTTTACTTTCAAGTGGCTATTCTTTAGGCGGTAAGTTCAATTTAAGAACTAATAACCCCGATAACACCGCTACTATAGGTCTTGATCCCGTTACTTGCGAATTAGATATTACCGTTGCTCCATTAGTAAAAGTTAACGTAACCGGCGAAAGCGCAGGCGTAGTTGTTTCTCACGGTTCTTTAGATTCAAGCGAAGGCGATAACAGCATTTATCTTGCAAGCGGTAGCGCATCAACCCTTACAGTTACACCTAAAACGGGCTTTAGTTTTGTTGAGGCAAAACTTAACGGCGAAACTTTAACCAACGTTGCAACCGAAGAAGGTAAGTTTGCTTACGAAGTAACCGTTACTGAAGAAGCATCTTTAGAAATCGTTGGCGTAGGCGAAGAAGTTAGCCTAACCGTAGAAAAAGCAGAAGGCGCTAAGGCAACCGTTCAAATCGGCGAAAAGACCTTTGAACAAGCAAGTGAAGCATACGCAACAAATCTTCGCAAAATCTTAACCGTAAACGTTACGGCAGATCCCGGATACTTGGCAAAACTTGAAAAGGTAGTAGCACCCGCTGAAGAAGGCGCAGCAGCAATCGTTACCGCTTTAGTAGAAAAATCTGCAGGCGTGTATGAAGTTGAAGTAGACGGAGCGGTCACTTTACGCGTTTCAACCGAAATCGTTACTTATACCGTTACTTACCGTTTAAATAACGGCGAAATGGCAGAAGGCGAAGTTAATCCCGAAAGCATCACCGTTCTTGATACCGTTACTCTTTACGTTCCCGTAAGAGAAGGTTATGAATTCAAGGGCTGGAAGATTCAAGGTCAAGAAGGTTACGTAACTGAACTTGCTAATATTCACGAAGATATTATCGTAGTTGCTGAATGGGAAAGAAAGGCTGTTCAACCTGATTCTTCTTCAGTTGAAGAACAACCCTCTTCTTCTACCGGTGAAGCACAAGGATGCTTAAGTTCTGTAAGCGGTGTTTCTGCTTTCGTTGTATTACTCGGTTTAGCAGTAGCAATCTTCAAAAAGAAATCAAACTAACGAATAATTTGTTTGTTAAATTACTGTAAACAAGTTAAAGTTTAATCTTTTATAAAATATAAAGGAGAATCCGACGGTGTGAAATTTGTTTTGCACCGTCGAAAAATTATTATGGATATCGTAAAAATGGTTTTAAGGGAGAGTTTAAGTTGCGAAACTATTCTCCGAAAAGCGCCGAACGGCGATTTGATTATTATCTCGCAATGCGGTGGGACTAACGAACCGCAAAAGGAAAATCGCGAATATTTAATTCGCTCAACCGATAACGGCGAAACTTGGTCTAAACCGGTTAGTATATACGAAGACGGCAGAGCGGTTTATATTACCGAAGTATTCGTGTATCAAGATGAAATTTGGGCGTTTGCCGGTAGTCACGACGGAGATTTTTTGGGCTGGGATGCCTTTGTCTTAAAAAGTTTTGATAACGGTTATACCTGGCAAAAATATCCCCCTATTTGGCAAAGTTCAGCCTTTTATTTTGTTAGGGGTGGTATAAACTATAACGGAAATATAATTTTTCCCGTTCAGTTTTACGAAGTAAGTGATAGCGAACAAGCACGTTTAAAAAGTGAAGGGCAGTTGATTTTAAAAGCGGAAATCGACTATGCTAAAAACGGCGTTCTTATTTCGTCTGATGGTGGAAAGAGTTTTCATTTAAGCAAAAACACGGCTGATTTTCCTATGTGCATAGATGGTAAACGCCTTTGGAAGTGGACTGAACCTACTTTGGCCGTTTTAAGTAGCGGGGTAATAGAAAATTATATCCGCGCAGACGGGCAAGGCTTTTTATATAAAAGCGTCAGTAAGGACAGGGGCGAAACGTGGAGCGAGTTCGTTCGTACCGATATTCCCAACCCCAACAACAAGCCTAAAATCATCAATTTGCCAAACGGCAAGCACGCGCTTATAAATACGCCCGATAGTAGAATAGGATTTAAATTCCGCCATCCGCTTTGCGTATGGATTTCTTCAGACGATATGAAAACTTTTGCCTTTAAAAAGCAAATAGTAGATTTTCCCGGTTGGTTATCTTATCCGGATGGAATATACGATCTTTCAGACGGGCGAATTAAATTCGCTTTTGAACTTAACCGTCACGACGTATATTTTTGCGATATTAGCATTGATGAATAAATAGTGCAAATATGCCGTTAATCGCGCTATAGACGCATTTTTATGTGCGTTTGTTTACAAATAAGAATAAAAAAAGAGCCTACCGAAGAGATTCGATAGGCTTTTTGTTTTGCGTAAGTTTTATGTTTTTAAAAATTAAGTTTTACGCTTTACGCTGTTACGGTTAACACGGTATAAAAAATTAAAAGGGTTATTCGCTAAAAAGGTCAACTCCTTTTTGCTTAAGTACGGCTTGAATTTTTTTGTAATCTAATTTGCGCGGGAATAGGTTTTCTTTAACGCTTAAGGCTGCTGCAATACCTGCGGACTGACCTACGTTAATACAAATATTCATAACGCGGTAAGATGAGTGCGCTCTGTGAGTTCCGCTAATACACCTGCCGGCTACAAGTAAATTGTTTGTGTTAAGCGGAAGAATTGCGCGGTAGGGTATATCGTAAGGTTTGCAGTTTTTGGGTCGCCCTTTTTGTTCGCTTTGACCTGCACCGCTTGGGTTGTGTATGTCTAAGCAAAAGGACGCTTTGTGCACTATAACGTCTTCGTGCCGATTTCCTTCTAACAAGTCTTTAGAATGCATTACGTATTCGAAAATTACTCTGCGCGATTCAAGAATCCCAACCCCTTCCGTACTTTGTTTAATTTTAATATCTTCAAATCCTTCTACGTTGTTTTTAAGGAAGTTTACGATCTGATGCATTTGCTTTCTTAAAATGGTATGCGCCATACCCAAATCTTGGGCTATAAGTGGATTAAGTCCATTTACTTGGGTTGCGTTTACCATGCGTTCGGTCTCTTTAACACCGCGGTATAACCGAACGATATTCACGGTAGAAGGCAGTTCCCCCGTCTTGCTTGCTCTTTCGCAAACATCAAGGTAGTTGCCATTTTTTAAAGGTGTATCCATTTCTTCGTGGAAGCAAAGCAACTTTTGCTCTGGATGCACGTTTTCAATTGTGAACATAATGCTCATAGGTTGAACAAGCCCGTCTTCTCTGCCGTATTCAATTTTTTCACCCGAAAGATAAGATAAAACCCCATCTCCCGTTGCGTCGATAAAAATCTTTGCCTTAACGGTTTTTAGCCCAAACTGAGTGGTAATAACCGCGTGGGTAATGAGATTATCTTGCTTAATTACGTCGGCAAGTGAGCAACCTAAATAAACGGTAACGCCGGCTTTATCTAACATATCTGCAATAACTATTTTAGCGTTTTCTATATCGTGTGATTTTCCGCTACCGTTAACGCAGTTTAGTTAAAAGTTCGTCCGCTATAGTGTTTTTAACAAATCCGCCAAGTGGTGGTGAAACGTGCCCAGCAGTTAGCATTCCACCAAGCGAGCCCGTTCTTTCGATAAGCAGGACCTTTACGCCTTGGCGCGCACATTCAATTGCAGCGCCTATGCCAGAAACTCCACCACCTATTACGGCAACGTCAAATTCACTTAAGTTTTCTAAAGTCTTTTGAAAATTAATCATCTTCATCATTTTACCTAATTTAGTTTAAGATATTATATTCCATCTTTTATTAAATGTCAATGCAAAATGAAAAATTTACTTTTAAAACGCTATATCAAAAAGTTTAAAAAAATCAAAAGACAAAAAAACAAAAGAATTAAAGTGCCGTTAATTGCCTTATAGCGCGACTTTTTTTAAAAAAATACATATGTAAAACTAAAACAATTAGATTTTTATAAAGAAAAAAACAATAATATTTTTGATAATAAATAAAAAATATTAACATAAAATTTAAAATGCGTATTGACAACGCAAAACAAGAGTTTTAAAATTAAACCGTCCAACGCACACGCGTTGCGTTCAATAATTTTTTGTACCGCTATTATTTTTGCGGGCAATTAAAGGAGGTAAATATGATGACTTTTTCTCTTTCACGTTTTAAAAGAGTTGCTATTACTCTTCTTGCGTGTATGACTGTTGCAAGCGCAGCGCTTGGCATCGTTGGTATGCAGTCAAAGGCTAGCGCGGCAACAAACACACCTTCCCGTACTGAAGAAGGTCTTTCTTTTTCTGCAGGGTGGGATATTTACGAAACGAAGGACGTTATTGCAACAGTACCCAAAACCTATGAAGCGATAATTAACTTACCTACTTCATTCGCTTCAAGAGCGGGTATAATAGTAGGTAACTACAAAAACGCAACAACTCCTTGTTTTAATTTCGAACTTCAATGGGGTTCAAACGTTTGTTTCCCCAAACTTCACTTTGACTTAGTTGGTGCAGACGGTTCTCAACCTAACGCGTACACAATAAGTTTTACAAAGGTAGACGTTCGTTCTGATGAATATATCCATTTAGTAGCGGTTTTAGATGCCGAAAACAGGCAGGCTCATTGCTACGTTAACGGCGAACTAAAGCAAACTGTAAACGTTACTGCAGGTGAAGTTTTTGGTAATTTTG
>JAFTIK010000010.1 GCA_017456945.1 Clostridia bacterium | reverse complement strand
TTTAATTTAATTGTTGCTTACGCCTTTTGTTCAGCGATAGCGTTAAGCGCGATAACCAAGCTACGCGGCATAGCAGAGAGCACGCCAACGAAGTTTGCGATAGGCGCTTGCATAGAACCAAGCATCTTTGCAATGAGTTGCTCTTTGCTGGGCATTGTTGCAAGGGCTTGAACACCTTTCACGTCAACCTTACCACCATCTACGTAAGCACTCTTTACAGATACCTTGTCCTGATACTTTTTAGCGGCTTCTACGATAACTTTAGATGCACCCGTTTCGTCAGAACCGAACGCTACCGAAGTAGGACCGTTCAAATCTTCGTCGAAATCAGTAATTCCTAAGTCGTTAAAAGCACGTCTGATCAAAGTGTTTTTCAAAACTTTGTATTCTACGTTGTTCTTTCTGAATTCTCTTCTAAGTTCCGTATCTTCAGCAACGGTAAGACCGTTAAACTTAACCAAAACTACAGATTTAGCGGTTTGAAGTCTTTCTTTAATGTCTTCAACTACAACTTTTTTAGCTTCAAAATTTGCCGACATTGTTTTACCTCCTTTATTTAATGAAAACGCCCTTGCATACGAAACGGTATGCAAGGGCGCAATAATACTGCTACCTTGTTAAAATTACCGCCTCGGTTGGTCTACGGCAAAGCCGTCAGTTAACACCTACTGTCTTGGGCTATTTTGTTTTACCTGTTGATTATATCACTAAAAGTGATGCTTGTCAACTAATTTTTAGCGTTAATTTTAACGCCGGGGCCCATGGTGCTTGCTAAAGCAACGCTCTTTAAGTACTGACCTTTTGCAGCAGCGGGTTTTGCTTTAACGATTGCTTCCATAAGCGCTTCGTAGTTTTCTTTGAGTTTTTCAACACCGAAACTCTTCTTACCGATTGCGCAGTGGATAATTGCGTTCTTATCAAGTCTGTATTCTACCTTACCTGCTTTGGTATCTTTGATAGCCTTAGCAACGTCCATAGTAACAGTACCCGATTTCGGGTTAGGCATTAAGCCTTTCGGACCTAAAATCTTACCGATACGACCTACCAAGCCCATCATATCTGGGGTGGTGATAATAACGTCGTAGTCAAACCAGTTTTCAGTTTGGATTTTTTGAATCATTTCTTCTGCGCCTACGAAGTCTGCGCCTGCTTCTTTAGCAACGTCTGCTTTGTCGCCCTTTGCAAGAACCAAAACTTTAACGTCTTTACCGGTACCGTTCGGAAGAACGATAACGCCACGAACTTGTTGGTCTGCTTGCTTGGGGTCAACGCCCAAACGAACGTGAAGTTCAACAGTTTCGTCAAACTTTGCTTTAGCAGTATCGATTACAAGACCGATTGCTTCTTCTACTTCGTAGAGTTTAGTGCTTTCGATAGCTTTTGCGCTATCAGTATATTTTTTACCGTGTTTCATTTAAATTACCTCCTGTGGTACGTTCGAGTATTTCTACTCTCCCACGCTCCTTTTAGTCAACGACTTCAACACCCATACTTCTTGCAGTACCAGCAATCATGCTCATAGCACTTTCCAAAGTGTTTGCGTTAAGATCGGGCATTTTGAGTTTTGCGATTTCTTCGATTTGAGCCTTCGTGATTTTTGCTACCTTGTTCTTGTTGGGGGCAGCGCTTGCGCTTTCAATTCCGCACGCTTTCTTAATAAGAACGGGTGCAGGCGGAGTCTTCAATACGAAGGTGAACGAACGGTCTTGATAAATCGTCATTACGACGGGGATAATAAGACCTGCCTGATCTTGAGTTTTAGCGTTGAATTCTTTCGTGAAGCCCGGGATATTAATACCGTGAGGACCTAACGTTGAACCTACGGGCGGACCGGGTGTTGCCTTGCCTGCGGGACGCTGCAATTTTACGATCGCCGTTACTTTCTTTGCCATATCTGTTTCCTCCATTTGGTGGTGTTACCGTCACGCTCGAGTTTAGATTTTAGCGCGACTCCCACTTATTTACAAGTCGGTTTCCCGATTGTATGCTATATTATTATATAATGTTTATGCTTGCTCTTCGGTTTTTTCGTTGGAAACTGCGGGCGCTTCTGCGCTTTCCACAGCGGGAGCAACCATTTTTGCTTGGTTGTAGTTAACTTCTACGTCGGTCGCGCGACCAAACATTTCTACGTTAACCATAACCTTTTGCGTTGCTTCGTTAAGAGAGATTACCTTGCCGGTAAACCCTTCAAGAACACCAGAAACGATTTGAACTTGATCGCCAACCTTAAAGTCAACGTCAATCTTGCCGTTTTCAATGCCCATTCTTTGAACTTCTTCATCAGTCAAAGGAAGAGGTCTGCCTTGCGGACCTACGAAACCCGTTACACCCCTAGTGCTAGTAATAATGTACCAAAGGTTGTTATCGTATTTCATCTTTAAGAAGACGTAGCAAGGGAACTTCTTTCTTTCAACGAGTTTCTTTTTACCGTTAGCCTTTTCTTCTAAGGTTTCTTCGGTGGGAATTTGAATCTCGAAAATATTTTCTTGCAAGTTATTGTTTTCAATCAACTTTTCAAGGCTGTCCTTCACCATAGCCTCGTAACCCGAGTAAGTGTGAATGACGTACCATTTTGCTTGTTCTTCAGCCATCGTTCACTCCTATTAACCTACTTGGGGAGATACTATTTTTAACAACTGCAAAAGACCGAAGTCAAAAGCGGTAATAACCACGAGGAAAATTAAAACGACTACGATAACGATACCCGTTTGTTTAACGATTTTCGGGAACGTGGGCCATGTAACCCTTTTGAGTTCCGAAAAAACGTCTTTAATCTTCAACCCGATTCTCTTGAAAAAATTCGGCTTTTTGTTCTTATTAATCTTTTTAACGTCTTTCTGCTTGGTAGCGTTTTCTTTGCCGTTTGCTACGAAATCGCCCTTAGCGTCGGTTTTTTTAATTTCCATTACGTTGAACCCCTTATTTTTTTGCCCAAAGGCAAGAAAGCGAAACTAAAAAAATTATTTCGCTTCTTTATGAGTGGTGTGTTTTTTGCAGAATTTGCAGTATTTCTGCATTTCTAATCTTTCTGCATCGTTCTTCTTATTCTTGAACGTGTCGTAATTTCTTTGTTTACATTCAGTACAAGCCAATGTGATCTTGTTTCTTGCGCCTTTTGCTGCCATAATGCACCTTCCGAACATCAAAAAATTACACCCCTTGACGAGATGCTAAGTTATTTTAACAAATAATCATATATATGTCAAGTTTTTTTGCCGTTTTTTCGCAATTTTTTCTCGCATTTTACCTATTTTTAAAACATTTTCTCTATTTAGTAAAAATTTACGGTCGGAGCACAATATATTGATGCCCCGACCGACTTAATTTTATAATCTATTTGGTTTTTTCAGTTATAAACTTAAAGTACGCTTCTAATTTACCCGTTTTAGATTGCATTTCTTCGGTAAAATAACTTTGGTCAAAATCTTCGTAATCTACGTCTTCACTTAAAGAAAGCCAACCTAACGGTTCAACCCATATACAATCTTTTTTAACAGCCAAAAGCCTTGCGCTACTTTTAATTATTTTACTTTCGCCCGTTTCAACGTCAAGCACGCACAAACTCGAACTGCCGTTTCTTTCAAGCCCAAACAACATTTTGGTTTCGCCCAAAAGCATAGTGCTAAACACATAGTCATATTTTAACAAACCAACGTCTTTCTGCGTACCTATAAACGCTTCATACGCAAATTCAAGGTGTTCGTACTTATAATCCGTTTCTACTTTAACGGGCCCGTCAACGGGAATTTTTACAACGCCCGAATATTCACCGTAATCAAACGTTTCCCCCGACACTTGAAGCATCATACCTTCAAACATATATCCGCTACCGTCAACGTGAGCGGCGTTAGAATAATATGCGTAGCCGTTGGAAATTTTGGTCAATAAAAATTCATCTCTATTTGCGCCCATAAGCCCAAACTGATAACCCACGAATTTTTCCATAAAGGTAAAATCTACCGTAATATCTTTTTCAACGGCTTGCCATACGCGATTTTGATTTAGAACTTTAAGGCTAACTTCGCTTAAATTGCCCTTAAAGTCAAGGCGATAAATTCTGCCGTCACTACCCAAGTGATAGTTTTTTGCTTTAAGATATCTTGACGAAAATAATCCAGCGTATTGTTGATTGCTAATTTTGTTTGCAATTTCCGTAACGACGTTTTGTTTAGGAACTGATAAAATAATATTTTCGTTATATATCTTTTCACCGTCTGTATTAAAAGAAGCATCACTAGAAGGCATACCGTTGGCTTCTACCACGATATTGCCCCATTTATCTACCTTTATAGCGCTATCGCTAGCAGGCATAGGAAATTCTTCTTTACTAGGCAACTGAATTTTATCAAAAGACAAGCCACTTTCGGTTATCTTAGGGATATAATAATCAAAATAGCCGTTCGCTTGGTTGTTGTAAACCTTGATTAGCCCGCCTTGTACGGAATATATATACGGGAACTGCGAAAGGGAATACGCCTTACCCGTATTGTTATCTATAATATAACTTTGGTTATAGTTATCAGACCAGTAGTTGGTGGTGTGATAATCGGTTTCTTCTTCACTTCTTTTAACGAGTATGATACCCGGTTTTTTACCGTTACCACCGGGAATTTCAATAAAACTCCAACCAGAATAAGGTGCTTGGACATAAATTACCGTAGGCAATTTCGTATCGTTTTCAAGCGCTTGGTAAAGTTGTGCGCCTTGAAATCTGTTGAAAGCAGTAAGAACCCTAACTTTGCCTTCAACCGCGCTACTTACCGACATAAAGGTAAAATCGCCGTGGTTGTAGAGTTTATTAACCCTTGCATCTAAAGAAACTACCGTGCCCGATTCAGCCGTATTTTCTTCTTGCTCTATTTCGTCGGAAATTTCGTCGCAATCAGGTTTAGCGCACTCTACGCTTTTATGGTGGTGCTTTTCATACTTTTTGTTAAGGTCTTTATAACTCTTAACCTTTTCATCTGCATTATAAAAATGCACGTCTTTAAAATTACCTTCCGTTTCTTTGGTAAACTCGAATTTAGCCTGTTCTTCACCAGCGTCGAAACCGACTGCGCTAAAACCGGAATTTCCACTTGCCGAAGGTTGTTGGTTTTTATCGACCAAGCCGAACGCTTCCGCGCCCATAAAGTTTGCGATTTTACCGTCTAATAAAGACGCTTGTATTTTATCTACCTTTGAGCCCTTATCGGGATTATCTGGCGTGCTACAAGCAGTAAACGCGCCGAGAGCGCCACAACCGATAGCCAACGCCATAAGCGTGCAAACAATTTTCTTTTTCATAAATTAACCCTCCGAAAGTATTGTACTATTTTTACGCCTATCATGTCAAGTAATAGAAAAGAAAAAGCCCGTGGACGTACAGGCTTTTTATAAGTATTTTTCCACGGGCGAATAAAGGTCTGCCTTTCCTATTATTTCTTTTATTCGTCGTTGGGATAATAAGGCTATTTGCCTATCCCCGTCAAACACGGCTATTTCGTTTACCGAATTCTCGTCTAAAAGAGAAACCATTTTCTTTACGCTAACGCTTTTATCTACGGCTTGTTTCAAAAAGGGCATACCACGCCGTAATTTTGCCCTAGTTATATCCGTGTAAATTTTTACGTATTTATTTTGCTTTCCTTTGCCGAAAAGCCCGAAGATAACGAATAGCGCAAAAAGTAATATCGACAAATTAAAAGTTAGCGCGAACGCCACGCCTAAAAAAAGAATAAAAACAACGCCCACTATTTTGCAGACGGCATCTGATTTCTTTTTGCCGAATTTAATTGCAAGCATAGCCCCTAACACCCTACCGCCATCTAAGGGAAATATAGGCAAAAAGTTTACTAGCGCCATAGAAAAGTTAGCTTCTGCAACCACGTCTGTAAAGGCGTAAGTTTCGGGAACTATCCACCAAGACGCCACGAAGAGTAGCCCTATAGCCAAATTTAAAAAAGGACCTGCCAACGCAACCTTTATTTCGTCGGCAAGTTTAAGCCCTTCTATATCCCCTGAAACGACCGCCCCGAAAGGCATAAGGGTAATTTTATCTAGTTTATACCCCGCGTTTGACGCGACCAAAGAATGCCCGAGTTCGTGCGCGACGGCAGTTACCGTGTATATTACGAACACGAATATCCTGCCCGTCAACGCGTAATAAAACCCGAACAAATAAAACAAGGGGTGAACGGATAAGTTTATACCGCCCATACCACCGAGTTATCTATAATTTCATAACCTGCGATTATACTACCGTCTAAACCCGTAAAACACATAGTAGCGTCCTCTTTAGAGTAGCCCACGGGGATATTGCCCCTAACAGCCCCGCCAAGTTCTGCGTAAACGTAATCAAGCCCCGTGATTACCGAACTAAACTTTTCGCTATGCTTTATAGTAAGCGAATATCTACCGTTCTCGTCTATTTCGCTAGACACCACTTCGCCGTTGCAAGGCGGATAGATACTGCCTTCGCCAGAAAAGGTCATAACCCCGTTTTCCACCTTGGTCGCCATACCGTCCACGTTTATAACGGGCGTAAAGTCAAGGTGAGTGCGGTTATCTACGCTAGCGCTCTGCTCCACCCCGAACACACCGCGCAAAAACACGTTGATACCACTATTAGCGTTTAACGCGCTAGTTAAAAATATAGTAGCCATAAGCGCGCCTATTATTATAAACTGCACGCCGATAACGGAAATTTTAAGCCTTGGTTTTTCCGAGCGTTTAGGCTTAGGCTTTACGGTTGCCGTTTGCTCTTGCGTTTGAGTCGGCTCTTCTAAAGCCTGTTCTATATCCGTTTGTTCTTCTAACACGCCAACTTGTTCGGCGTATTCTTGTTCGGGCGAAACGGAAACCTGTTCTTCTTTCGAAAGAAGGTCTTGCTCGGTTGGATTTTCCACACTTTCCGAGTTAACTTTTTCTATAAGTTGATTTTTAACTTGTTCGGGGTTGGCTTTTTTACCAAAACCGAACGGGCGCTTACGCTTTTTCTTTATCGGCTTATAGGTAACCGTAGCCGTGTTTACGGGTATTTCAAGCATTGTTGCGTACTGAAGTTTTTCGTTCATAACATATTTCTCCTTTTTGTTCAGTCAAGAAAAATATATGTTTTAATTAGCCCGAATATGCAATATAATCGAGAGCGAAAAAAGACTTTTTCCGTCGAATATGCAATTTTTATTGAAAACGCGCGAAAATAATAGTATAATGTTTAAGAAAAATTTTTACAAAGGAGAATATTATGGACTGGAATGAACTTTGGACTAGTTTTCTTGCTTGGCTAAAAGCCGACGGATTGCCCGCGGTTATTAGAGTAGTTATCGCCCTTTTGATAATGTTCGTATCGTTTAAGATTATCAATTTAGTAGCAAGAAGAATTACCAAGCGTTGCGAAAAAAGAAAGGTGGACAAAACCATTTATCGAACGCTTATTTACGTTTTTAAGTTGGTGCTTAAAATAGTTATTACCATTTGTTTGGTAGGCTTCGTCGGCATAGACACGAGCGGGCTTACCGCGCTAGTCGCTTCGCTAGGCGTTTGTATCGGCTTGGCGATTAACGGCGCGCTTTCTAACCTTGCAGGCGGGGTTATGCTTATAATAACTCGCCCGTTTAAGATTGACGATTATATCGAAGCGTGCGGGCACGGCGGTACGGTTGAAGAAATTCACATTACCCAAACCAAACTTCGCACGCCCGACAACAAAGTGGTATATATACCGAACGGCACGCTACACGCTAGCGAAATTATAAACTATTCGGAAAAAGATACGCGCAGGGTGGATTTTCTTTTCTCTATCGGGTACGGCGACGATTTTGAAAAGGCAAAAAATATCGTTAGCGAAATTTGCTCTAATCACCAACTAGCCCTACACGACCCCGAGCCTTTCGTTCGCGTTAAAGAACACGGTTCTAGTAGCGTGAATATCGTTGCTCGCGTATGGGTGAAAAATCAAGACTACTGGACGGTTTATTTCGACGTTATGGAACAAGTTAAAAAAGCCTTCGACGAAAACGGAATTGAAATTCCGTTCAACCAACTAGACGTTCACGTTAAAAAAGACTAAATTAAAACTCCCCGAGAAATTCGGGGAGTTTTTTTAACCGTAAATAAGTTTTTCCATTATTTTATATCCGTCTGCAACAAATAAGCCCGTGCTTTTCGCTTGAACTTCGTCGTAAGACGTTGCGCCGTTAGATATATCTTTACCCTTTCTGTATATCATATACGGAACGGGGGTTGATGTATGCGTCATAATACCGATAGGGGTAGGATGATCGGGGGCTACCAAGATTGCGTAATCTTCCCCCTTGTCTTCCAAAGCGTTAACCACCTTTTCCACGACCTTATCTATCTGCTCGATAGAATATATTTTATGTTCAAGGTCGCCGTGATGCCCACACTCGTCAGGCGCTTCCATATGTATATACACTAAATCTACACCGCTAGATAAAGCGTCTATACACCCTTTAGCCTTGCCCGTAAAGTTAGTGTCGTAATTGCCCGTTGCGCCTTCTACGTTTATAACTCGCATACCCGCAAGTTTACCTATGCCTTTCAAAAGGTCAACGGCGGAAATCATACCGCCTTTAACGCCGAAACGACTTTCAAAGTTTTCCAAAGACGGTTTTGTGCCTTCCCCCCAAAACCACAAAGAGTTCGCAGGGTTTTTGCCAGCCTTTATTCTCGCTTGGTTTACGGGGTGGTCTTTTAGAAGTTCGCAACTCTTTTTCATAAATTCAAGATATTTGCCACTCGGTAAATAATCTTTCACAGGCTTTCCCGTAATATCGTGCGGGGGTGTAAGATTACCGTTAATTTCACCGTTTTCTATTACCAAACAATGCCTATAACTTACGCCCGAATAAAGTTTATATTTTTCGTCGTTAAATTCTTTTGCTAAAAACTCAATAAGGTCTGTGGCTTCAGCCGTGCTTATTTCGCCTGCGCTATAATCTACCATAGTCTTGTCCGCATAATCAGGCTCATTAGATACGGTTACTAAATTTGCGCGCGCAGTAACGCAGGTGTCGGTAAGTTCTATACCGATAGACGCCGCTTCTAAAGGCGAACGCCCCGTATATCCTTCCAAAGGGTTATACCCCAAAACCGAAAGATTAGCCACGTCGCTACCCGGTTTCATTCCGTCGGGAACGGTTTTCATAAGCCCCACTTCAGCGCGCTTACAAAGCCCGTCTATAAACGGCTTGTTCGCAACCTGTAATGGGGTTTTTCCGTTTAGAGCCTCGATAGGCACGTCTGCCATACCGTCGCCCAAAAAAACTACGTATTTCATAAATTACTCCAGTCTATCTCTTTTAGTCCGTTTGCTTTTAAGTATTCGTTAGCCTTAACAAAATGTCCACACCCGAAAAACCCGTTATAAGCCGACAAAGGGCTTGGGTGCGCGCATTCTAAAATCAAATGTTTTCTTCCGTCTATAAGCGGTTTTTTGCTTCTAGCGTTACCACCCCAAAGCAAGAAAACCACCTTTTCATTTGTATCGCTTATCGTTTTAATAATTCCGTCGGTAAACTCTTCCCAACCCTTACCCTTATGGGAGTTGGCTTGGTGTTCGCGAACGGTAAGCACGGCGTTAAGCAATAGTACGCCTTGTTTAGCCCACCCCGTAAGGTCGCCGTGCAACGGCATATCAGCCCCCGTTTCCGCCTTAATCTCTTTAAATATATTAACGAGCGACGGGGGTTTATCTATTCCCTTAGGCACGGAAAAGGAAAGCCCCATTGCTTGACCTTGGTTGTGGTATGGGTCTTGCCCGAGCAGTACGACCTTTACGTCGTTAAAAGGCGTAAGTTTCATACTGTTAAAAATATCGTACATTGACGGATAAACCGTTCTAGTAGAATATTCTTCTTTTAGAAATACGCGAAGTTTTAGGTAACTCGCAGAAGAAAATTGCCTGCCAAGAAGTTCATCCCACTCTTTCGTGATTTTTATCATTTAAATTCTCTTTGCTATCGCTTGTAAAAATTCTTTAGAATTAAGTTTTTTCGGGGTTACGCCGTCCTTCTTAAATAGCCCTATCATATCCCCCGTCATTTCCCCTTCTTCAATAGTGGTAACGGTGGCTTTTTCTAATCTGTCTGCAAAATCCACAAGATCCAAAAGCCCGTCCATTTCGCCCCTTTTACGAAGAGCGCCCGTCCAAGCAAAGATAGTTGCCACGGGGTTTGTAGAAGTTTCTTCACCCTTAATATATTTATAGTAATGGCGAGTAACCGTGCCGTGAGCCGCTTCGTATTCGTAAACGCCGTCGGGCGAAACGAGCACGCTAGTCATCATTGCAAGACTACCGTAAGCAGTTGCAACCATATCGCTCATAACGTCACCGTCGTAGTTCTTGCACGCCCAAACGATTCCGCCCTGACTTCTAACGATTCTAGCCACCACGTCGTCAATAAGGGTGTACATATATTCTATACCCGCCTTTTCAAACTTTTCTTTATATTCCGTTTGATAAATTTCTTCAAAAATAGCCTTGAAATTTCCGTCGTAAACCTTACTTATAGTATCTTTAGTTGAAAACCAAAGGGGAAGTTTAACGTCTAACGCGTAGTTAAAGCAAGCGCGCGCAAAACTCTTAATGGATTTATCCGTATTGTGCATTGCCATAACTACCCCGTCTCCGCTAAATTCATGAACGAGTTTAGTCGTCTTATTGCCGTCGGTATCCGTGTAAACTAGTTCCACCTTACCTGCGCCAGCCTTACCGTCAACAGATTTATAAATATCCCCGTAAGCGTGCCTTGCTATTACGATGGGCTTTTTCCAAGTAGGAATATAAGGGGTAACGCCGTCAACGATAATAGGCGCGCGGAAAACCGTGCCGTCAAGCATAGCGCGAATAGTGCCGTTAGGGCTCTTATACATCTTTTTAAGATTGTATTCTTCCACCCTTTGAGCGTTCGGGGTTATAGTTGCGCACTTAACGGCAACCCCGTACTTTTTAGTAGCCTCTGCGCTTAATACGGTTACTTTATCATCCGTCTTATCCCTTTCGGGCAAGCCCAAGTCGTAATATTCCGTTTTTAAGTCAACGTAAGGAAGAATAAGAATTTCCTTTATCCATTGCCATAAAATTCTAGTCATTTCATCCCCGTCCATTTCGACGAGTGGAGTTTTCATTTTAATTCTGTCCATAGTTTTTCTCCTTGTTTTTTCTTTTGTATTTTATCACATAATCCTAATTTTTACAACTATTTTTGCCCTTCGCGCCTTTCATGTTTAAAATACCCGTACCCAAAGTCTTTTTTATAGAGCAACACGCCGAATATTTTCTTTCCGCAACGGTAATGAGTTCGGTTAAAATCTCGCTATATCCCTTTACGGTATCTTTGAACAAGTAGTAAGCAAGCGAGCCTGGCACGGTGTTTACTTCGTTAAGGTAAATATCTTTATCCTTAATAAAGAAATCCATTCTCACAACCCCGTCAAGACAAAGCCCTTGATAAACGGTTTTAGTTATCTCTTTAATTTTATCCGACTGCTTTAAGGGTATATCCGCGGGGAATACCCTTTCCCCTTTCTGTATTTATCGTCAAAGGTAAGTAAAGAAGAATTACCCACGGGGCGCTCGCACTCGGAAACCTTTAACTTGCCGTCGAGCCCTTTATAACACGCGCAATTTATTTCGGTAAAGTTGGTTAAACACGGCTCTACTATAACCTTTTCGCCATACCTTAACCCGTCGGTAACGGCGTAAAAAAGTTGCTCGTCGTCGTTAACTTTCTTTACCCCTATGCTAGAGCCAAGGCATGCGGGTTTAACCACCAAAGGATACCCTAAATTAGCGCACTTTATCTTGCTTTCAGAAGCCTTTATCACGGTAGCGTAAGGCAAGACTTTTACTTTTAGCCCTTTCATAACCGTTTTGGTAAAACACTTATCCATACAAACGGCGCTAGGCATAGTATCGGGTGACGCCATAGGTATTTCGCACATTTTTAGTAGCCCTGAAAGAGAGCCGTCTTCTCCACGCTCGCCGTGCATACAATTTATTGCAACGGATATAACGCCTAACGGTTTTAATTTCTTACCCTTAACGGCATAAAGGGTGTTTTCGCCACTCTTTAAGGTTACGCGAATAAGTTTCTTTTCTTCTACGGCTTTATAAAACTCTATGTCTTTCAATCGCTCGCCCGTAAACCATCTACCCGACCTATCCACGTACACGGGGATAGGGTTATATTTGGTTTTATCTATGGCGTTGGTGGTTAATACGCCCGTTATCACCGAAACGTCGTGCTCGACGGATACCCCGCCGTAAAATACTGCGATATTCTTCATAAAAAAACACCTCCGCAAGATTTTTTGCTTTGGTGTTTTTAATTTTTTATTTTAGTTGTAATTATCTGGCAAATCGTTTTCAAACAGAACCACGTCGCCTTCTTGCATGATAGAGTTTAGAAGTTCGTTGCCCTTGTTAAGATTTTTAGCGAACTTAATATTCGCCCTATCCATACCGCCTTCTATAAGCCCGTTAATAAGCATAACCGCGTTATGTTTACCGATAACGATAACTTTATCCGCATGTTCTGCTATCATCTTACCCATTTCAAAGTTGGCAAGGTTTTCTATTTTACCGAGTTCCACTAGCCCTGGGGTTAAAACTATCTTTCTACCCGTAAAGGTATCTAGAACGTCCATAGCCGCCTTCACCCCGTCGATACTAGCGTTATAACTGTCGTCAATAATTACTATATTCTTATTGTTGGGCATAAGTTCCAACCTGTGCCCGATAGACTGAATTCTGTTTATGCCGACTGCAATTTCTTCGGGCGTAAGCCCAACCATATAAGCAACCGCCGCCGCAAGACAAATGTTTCTCACGCTATGCTTACCAAGCAAGGTTGTAGAGCAACGCACGCTCTCTTCGCCTTGAATATTGAGCATAAAACTCATACCCTTAACGTCGGTAACTATATCCGACGCCGTTACTAGATTATTTGCGCCATTAACACCCGCAGAATATTTTTCGCCACCGAACTTTTTCATAAGTTCTTGCGCGCGCTCGTTATCCGACGAGAAGAACCCAACGCCGTCCTTTTCTAAACTTTCAAACAATTCGTACTTGGTAGCCATAGTAGTTTCTATATCGCCAAAAGTTTCCAAGTGTTGATTGTTGACCCCCGTAAGCACGCCAAACTGCGGTTTTACGATTTTTACAAGGTCTTTAATATCCCCCTTAGCGCGAGCGCCCATTTCCGCAATAAAAACGTCGTGAGTACTATCTAAATTTTTAACCGTCAACGCTATACCTAAAGGGGTATTATATGACGACGGGGTTGCAAGCACCCTATACTTTTGTGAAAGTATAGTCTTTAATATTTCTTTAACGCTAGTTTTGCCGTAACTGCCCGTTACGCCGATTTTAATAATGTCTGCTTGGTCTAGTTTATGCTCTGCAGAACGAATATAGTGCGTTCTTATAATATGTTCAAAAGGCTCGTTCAAGCAGTAAGCGCCGAAAAATACGTAAGGTATTAAAATGGGCATACCACATATTAACGAATAGCGAAGAATAGCCACCACTTCGTCGTTAATCGTAAACGCCAAATAATCTAAAAGCACCAAAAGCCCGTAAGTCATTGCAAAAAGCACTATAAAATAGGTTATGCAAAGACGAACTAAACGCCTTGTCTTTTTAATGGGCACTTTAGCGTTTACGCTACTTTCAGTTTTAATATACACTATGGTAAACAAGATGTAAGACGCAAACCCGATATAAGAACCACCGTTTACTATTCCGATACTTTTCATAACGGGCATAAAACACATATTAAGCACGGCGAAGAAAAGAAATGCGAGCAAGCAAAGCAACATCAACCTAGAAAGATATGGCGTTTCTTTATTGCCTAGCCACTTAAAATAGCGTTTGCCACGGTAACCGCATTGTTGAAGAACGAGAATAAACTTAAAAGAAGCCAAAAATAGTATTATCGCGTTGATAACACCTATTAAAAGATAAGTATGAAGGCGGTTCGCCGAATAAATTTGCATAAATTCCGTTGCGTTTAATGGAAACATACTATTCCGAGAGCAAAAACTCCCTTACCTCCAAGTTGAATTTAAGCGGGCAATCTATAAAACAGAAATGCCCAGCGTTCTCGTATATGCTTAAAGAACTGTTAACTAGCCCTTTGTTAAACCGTTTAGCCATATAAACGGGTGTTTCTTTATCTTTTTTGCCGTAAATTAAAAGGGTTTTATTCTTGATAGACGGCAACACCCCGTCTAAATGCTCGCCTACGATAAGGCGAAAACTTTCTTTCATAACGGGGTCTAACGCAAGATAATCGGGCGAGTAAAAGCCTTTTAACCTTTCCCTACTACAAAATCGTTTAAGCAGATTGAAAGTTAACTTTTTAACGACCTTTTTAAGCGTGCGTTTGGGTTTAAGCCCCGCGCCACCCGTAACGACTAATTTATCAAACAAGTCGGGGTATTTATAAAGGGCTTTAATAGCCACCCTTGCCCCAAACGAGTGGGCTACCACGTGTGGTTTTACTATTCCGTTCTTATTTAGATATTCTACAAGTTCCACCACGTAATCGTCAAGCGAATAAGGATATTCCATACCCCCGTTCTTGCCAAAGCCCTTAAAGTCTATGGCAAAAACCTTGAAATCTTTACTAAAAAAATCTCTTTGATATACAAAACTATCCGAACTTGCCAGATACCCGTGCAAAAACACGAGCGCTTTCTCGTTAGTAAAAGCCGTATTGCTTTGACCTTTTATACTAACTCCTTTACCATAACCAAGGCGTTCTCGCCGTCGGGGTAATAATTCTTTCTGACGGAAATCTTATTAAAACCACACCCTAAATAAAGCGCGATTGCAGGGGCGTTACTTTCCCTTACTTCCAAAAAAACCTTAGTCTTATTGAAACTTTTAATCTGAGAAAGGGCGCGCGACACCAACGCTTTACCATACCCCTTGCCACGCTCGCTAGTTACGGTTACCACCCCTTCTATATCTGCAGTATCCACGGATAATGAATAGGTTATTAGCCCAACTGTCTTACCGTTAACGATAAGCGCGTCGCAATAAAAATTGCCCGTTCTAAACGCAGATATCAATTGTTCTCTACTCCACCCGTCCGAAAAGTTTTGACTTTCCACGGCAAGTATTTTGCTAACCTTACTTTGGTCAAAGCGTTCGAAGGTCATCTTCCTTCCTCCGCCTGACTTTTGCGCACGTATAAGGGGGTTAAACTTTCTATATCAGAACTAACTTCGCTAAGTTTTGCGCTTACGGCAAGTTCTAAACCTTTTGAAACGGAAACTGTAGTAAGGTTAAACCCATCAATCGCATCTATTGCCACTAGCGAATACTCGGTAGCGAGTTTTTCTAACTCTGGGCGCATAATATACTCGGGGGATAAACACACTTTGCCCTTTTCATACCCACAAACGTAAAATCCGTTATGTTTAGCGTCTATAACCGCAAGAACTTTTCCGCCCTTAACATTGTATGCAAGGGTATCGAAAGAAGTTATGGAAAGGCAAGGTTTATTAAAAGCAAAACACATTGCCTTTACAGTAGCCACCCCTATTCTAATGCCCGTAAACGAGCCTGCGCCAACCACACAAGCAAAAAAATCGGCTTTGCTAAAATCAAACCCCGTTTGCTCGGCAAGTTCTTCTATTCTCGGCATAAGTTCTACCGAGTGATTGACCCCGCACTCGTCATCGTGAAAAGTTGTTATTATATCGTTTTTACATACGATAACGGTAAGGTTTTTACCACTCGTGTCAACTGCTAAATAATTCATAAAATAATCTTTCTCGTATTCTCGTCAATCCGTTCTATAACCACGCTCTTACAGTCGTCGGGAAGAACGTCTTCTATATTTTCCGACCACTCTATAAGACAGATATTATCACCACCGAAATAGTCGGTAAGCCCCAGCCTTTCGGCATCTTCACCACAAGACAACCTATAACAGTCGTAATGATAAATCTTATCGCCGTAAACGTTAAGATAGGCGTAAGTAGGGCTAGTAACCCCTTCGAGCCCGAAAAATTTAGCAACGCCTTTGGTAAACGCCGTTTTACCTGCGCCTAAGCCACCTTTAAGTAGCACCACGTCACCCATCTTTAAGGTTTTAGCGTATTCAAACGCAATCTTTTCCGTTTGGTTTTGGTTAGTCGAAATTATTTCCATATATTTATTATAATATTTTTATCCCGTTTTGTAAATTAAATTGACTTTATTATTTTAGAAATACGCTTATACACCAAAACGGTCACGGCGCTTATAGCCACGCTCTTTATTAAATTAAACAACGCAACGTAAACCCAAAGGCTTTCAAACGCAGTTTTAGCGTAGTCGCCCATAAAGAGCGGGAAATTTATAAACCTATTAGTTAAAAGCGAAAGCCCTACTTGCACCAAACAACCTATTGAAAGGGTTACGATTACCACGGGCAAGCCTTTCTTAAAGCAATACACTACGGACGGAATAAGAATAAAGCCGGTGATTACTATAAAGTTAGCAATCTCACCAACACCGCCCGTGCTAGACTTGGTTAAAAAGCATAGAAGTTCTTTTACCGCGCAAGCGGACACGCCGAACACCGGCCCGAACAAAAAGGCAGATAGCACGATAAACACGGCGGAAAAATCTAGTTTTAGAAAAGACGCCGCGGGGAAAATGGGAAATTCTAAAAAGGACACGGCGTAAGATAAGGCGGCGAACATTGCCGTTCCAACTAGCCTTTTAGTTAAGGATATAGAATTCTTTTTAGTTTCTTTTTCTTTGTTTTCAGTCATAAAAAACGCCCCTTTTCTTCGGGGCGTAAAAAACAAGTTAAAGCAGGGCAAAAAAGCCCTACCTAATTCTTTTCTCATCCGGACTATACCGTCGGTTTAGGAATTGCACCTAATCAACCAAAAAAGGCTCGCAGACTTTACTGCCGGTGGGGAATTACACCCCGCCCCAAAGAATTTATTATTTAGTTTATATTGATTTTAACACTATTTAAGTTTTTTGTAAAGCGCTTAAACGAGTTTTGCGCCCTTAATCTTAAATTTTTTGAAAAGGTCTTTAGCAATGTCGTCTGCGTAAGAGGTCAAAATCTTATCTACACCCAAACGGAAAAGTTCGGTAACCACTTCGGCGTGTTCTACGTTAGCAAACACGAACACCTTCTTTTTAGACTTAAACTTTTTAACGACTTGCATCTTTGCCCTAACTTCTTCTAATGTAGCAGCGCCAAACACGTAAGTTATAAATTCGGCTTTGCTTGCAGAAACGATTTTGGTTGCCCTTTCAATCTTTTCCTCAGAAAGGTCGGTAGCGTTAAGCCCTATGCCGACGTGACCCCTATACTTTTTGCCGAGTTTGAACACCTGTTTTTTGAAAAAGCGTTTATTCTCTTTAGTAAGCATAGCGCTAGGCATCATAACCGTAACTTCATCTACGTCCCAACGCCTACAATCGGCAATGCCCGTAATCTTGCTTTTTAGGGCGCTTTCGCCGAACGGAAAATCTAAAATCGAGCCGACTTTATACCCGTCTATTTTATCCACCTGTTTTTCGCACGCGGAAAGATATGTTGGCGCAACCACAACGCTATCCAACCCCATAGTTTTAGCGTTTTGGAAAATCTTTGCTAAATTCCCGTCTGAAACCCCAAACCTAACGATAGTTTTAGCCATTTTAGACATAAGTTTTCTTATTTGGAAAAGAAAAAACTCGTCCTTTAACTCTTCTACCGTAGAGTTCATAAGCAAGGCAAGTTGTTCAAAATCCGTAACTTCTTCGGTAGGCTTATCGGTTTTTCTTCTTCCGCCTTTCTTTTTAGGCTTTTTATCTTCTATAGGTTTTTCTGTATTTTCTACGGGAACGGGCAAGTTAGTTTCTTGCTTTTCCGTATTTTCTAACAATTCAACGTTATTTTCGTCCATAATCTTATCTCCGATAGTTTTTTTTCAAAAAAACTCATTTATCAACAAATATTCCCAGCAAACTCTGCACTTTTTATCTTATTGTGTTTTAGAGGTGCAAAAATGAACTTTTCCTTTTATTTTTTCGGTGGTCTTTTCCACACGGCTTTACTGTTTTTCTTGTGTTTTATTTGCGTAGTAGGTTTTAGGTTTACCTTGCGCGCAATAGTTAGCAAATTCGCCCCACCGCAACAAGAACAACCGAAAAAACGCCCTAGAAAGCCCAAAAAGCAACCAGCAGAGCAAGTAAAGCCTATTAGAAGTATTGAAATAGACCCCGACCAAATAGATAAAATTTTCGTGAAGAAATCTTCCTAAAAAAATTAGTCTTGGTATTTAACTACGTTATCCCCGTCACCCCAAAGTTTTTCAAGGTGATAGAAAAGCCTAGATTCGTCGTTAAATATATGCACGATAACGTCGCCGTAGTCAAGCACCGCCCAACGCCCTTCACGCACGCCTTCGCGACGATTAGGCGCTACGCCTAGTTTATCCATTTCTTCTTCAACGTGCTCTATAAGCGCGCGAGTATGCGTCATAGAACGACCGCTAGCCACTACGTAGTAGTCTGCAATTTCCGTTTTACCCGTAACGTCGATACTTATAACGTCTTCGGCCTTGTGTTTCAACAATGCTTTGCATACCTGTTCGGTAAAAGTTTTAGCGTCCAAAATAATATCCATCCTTTATTAGTTTTTTACGTAATACTCTACGGCGTTAACCGTTTCAGAGTATATATATTGTTTTTTATTTATAAGGTGCAAAAATTCTTCTTTCAAGCACTCTACGAAACAACTTTCAAAATCTTGCTTTTCGTAAAGTTCGCGAAGTTTATCTACCCCTTGGTAATCTCTGCCTTCTTCAACCATATCGGCAACGAATATAAGTTTGCCTAAAAGGCTCATATTAGCCTTGCCCGAAGTGTGATAACGAATAGCGTCTATAATCTCCATATCGGTCACACCTAGAATATTTTCGGCAACGAAAGCGCCTAAAAAAGCGTGAACTACCGGCTTTGGCACACCGTCAGGAAGAATAAATCCTTCCACCTTGGTATAATCCATATATTTAGCGCAGTCGTGCAAGGTTGCGGAAATTCTAACCTTTTCCGAATCGAGTTTTAACTCTCTAACCTTTTTAAGCGCGGTAATAACCACGTTTGCCGTGTGGATTATTCGTTTCTCGGGCAGGTTGTCCTTTATAAACTGAACGTATTTATCCCCTTTATACAAATCGTTCGCCTTGATATATTCAGCAACGCGCGCATCCGTCATGCCTTCAACCGAAAGCCCGAACGACGCCTTCGTTCTTATCTCTGTTGACGACTGCGTTTTACCAACGTAAGAAAGTTTAGTAAAGGTTTTGCCGAAAGTATTCTTAAAATACTCTTGCAACGTATCGTAATCGGTAAAGTAATCTTCCCTACCGAAAGCGCACAAGGTGCAAGCGTTTAGTATTCGTTCGGGGTACTTCCAGTTCTTAAAGTCGTTAATCATATCCCCACCGACGATAAAGTAAAGTTCAGCGCCCGTGGTCTTTTTGAAATGCTCTACCGTAAGATAGGTGTAACTCTTTCCTTCGTTCGTTATTTCAAAGTCGCTTATTTCCACCCTATCCACCCCGTCGAACGCAAGTTTAAGCATTGCTATTCTATCTATAGCAGGGGTTGGCATAACCGTTTTATGTGGCGGAATACGAGTGGGCATTATAAGTAGTTTAGTTAGCCCCAACTCTTCTATTGCGCTTTTTGCTAGGCGAACGTGTTCAACGTGTATAGGGTCGAACGTTCCGCCGAGAATACCTATCTTTTCCATACTTTTATTATCGCACATTTTGCCCGTAAAATCAATAGTTTTTTCTCTATTACTTTTTTACGGGTATAATTTTTTACACTTTTGGGAATAATCGTAACAACTTATGGCAAGCATTTCTTGCTTAAAACCTTAATTTATAAGGAGTTTTTTATGAAATCCCGACCGATTATTATTTTAGACACCCTTTTTTATGCTTTATATCTTCTATACTAGCGCTAGTTTTCTTTAACTACTTTACCCCTTATCCGTTAACGATAGTTTACGCCGTATGCGCGGGGTCGCTAGCGGGGCTAGTTTTCTTTGCCAGAGAGAGCGCTAAACGCAAAGCGACTTCTATAACCCACAAGGAAAAAAACGAATATATAAAAATTATAGACTCGCTAAATTTTTCCACGCGCGCAGAGCAAAACTGCGCTTTAGAAAAGGCGCTTGCTAAACTAGGCTATTCTCCCGAACGAAGAAAGGGCGCTGTTAAAATAAAAGGCACTAACGCCGTTGCTTTTATGAAATTCGGCTTTCAAAAGGTTGATAAAGCCGACGTGCTTAAAGCGTTTAACTACCTACTTAAAAACGAAACGGGGTATATTATCTCGGAAAATTTTGAAAAGCCGACCGAAGAGTTTGCCGAACGATTTAACGGCAGAATAAAACTAGTTAACGGCATATCCTTTTATAAAAAACTTAAAAACGCAGACAGTTTACCTAGCCAAAAGCCCGAATTTGCCTTTCCTAAAAAAAATAAGGCTACTTTTAAGAACTTGCTTGACAAACGCAAATCTGGAAAACTAGCGCTATTCGGAATAGCCTTGTTGTTTTTCAGTTACTTTTCCCCGTTAAAGATATATTACCTTGTTTTTGGTATAGGTTTCTTGTGCTTTTCCCTAATAACTAGAGCTTTCGGTATTCTTCCCGAAGAAAAAACCGTTTATTCTGCATAATATCTTATTCTTGGCACATAATTAGTTTTGGGGGAAGATTATGAAAATTACTACTGTTATTGCTTTCGCGTTAGTAATAATCGGCGCGCTCGTATGGTTACTCGTTGGTATTTTCGACTTTAACTTAGTCGCATTTATCTTCGGCGCGGGCGGAACTGCCGTAGTATCGCGAATCATCTACTCTCTAGTAGGTATTTCAGCCTTATGGCTACTTTTCTACTGGGCAGTATATCACCCTTTCAGAGTGATGGACTAAAAAATGAAAACCCGACGGACAGTCGGGTTTTTGTTTTACTCTAAAAAGGCTATTCCCTTTGCTTTTAGTTTTTTTATTCCTATATAAAGGAAAGTTCCACCCCCGTAAACGGCTAGGCTTTGGCTTATAATTAAAAACAAGGCTTGCAAAGCGTACACGTACTCGCCCGTACCGTAACATAAAAGCCAAATAAGGGGTAGCAAAAAGGCGTTGAGCGCCACGGGGAATAACCCACCGAGTATAACTCTTAACGGCGTATTCTTTATAAATTTACCTATTAAGTAGGTACATATTCCCGCAATCAAAGTGATTAAACTACCAAGCACCACGTCGAAGATAGCGCACCCCGTAATAAGATTTATTATCGCGCACCCCACGAACAACGCAGGCACGGCTTCTATATACAATAAAGGTAAAAGGGTAAGCGCTTCGCTTACGCGCAGTTGTATCGCCCCGCTTGCAACGGGAAAAGTAATTAGCGAGAGAACTGCGTAAAGCCCTGCAATCACGCCCGCGCGTGTTAAAATTTTAGTTGAATTTCCAAGCATAAAAAAAACCTTCCTTTAGGCAAATAATTTTTACGCCGAAAAAAAGGTTAAAATAACTATCCTGTTTTTCGGTTGTTTTATAGAAGTGTTATCCGAAAACCTTCTTGACTATATTTTACACCAAACCTACCCGTTTGGCAAGTGTTTTCACCCGTCTTCATTGACAAACTTTTTTGCGTGTGCTAAAATATTTTAAATGCGTTTTTTGGAGAACTAAATGAAAAACAAGATTTTCACCGTAATATTCGGGGTGGCGATATTCTTTCTTATAATAAGTTTTTCTATCGCCTTGCCTATTTATTGCAGATTTTTCTATTATATGCAAATAAATTCGCTTAACCTACCCGAAAAAACAGGCTATTCTTATGGCGCGATAAAGTGGGCGTTCGACGACGTTATGAACTTTCTTACCCTACCCAACTACCCGTTCGGAACGGGCTCGCTTTCTTTTACAAAAGAAGGCGCTTCGCACTTTGCCGACTGCAAGGCTCTTTTTACGCTAGATACCGTAGTTTTAATAGTTTCCTTTATCCTAGTCCTAACTATGATGTTTTTAGAAAAATTTAAAAAGATTTCTTTCTGTCGTCCGTTCGGCATGCACGTAGGGTTTACTTCCGCCGTATCAATATTTATAGTGTTCTTAGTATTAATCGGTTTAGTTTCTATAGATTTCAGCAAGGCGTTCGTAATCTTTCATAAGATATTCTTCCCTGGAAAAGATAACTGGCAATTCTCGCAAGACGACGAGATAATTAATATTTTACCACAAGAATTCTTTATGAGTTGCGCAATTTTGATAGCCGTTTCCATAATAGCAATTTCGCTTATCATTATTATTTTTCAGTTAATTAAGCGAAAAAAAGCAAGAAAAACGACAAAAACAGATAACCTACCCTAATTTTCTTGACACAACGCATAAAAATATAGTAATCTAAATTCGCAATAAAATAAACGGATAGAGGCGCGGGCTTCATGATAAGCGTAGATAGGGTTAAAAATCTGCGTGGTAAAGGGAAGACTGCCGAAGAGCCGAATCAACCCAAAAGTTCGGTTTCTGGGCGCAAGCGGAATACGCTTGCGACTGTCACACAGTCGTGTGGAGTGCTATCGAATATTACGACCTTTTTAAAGTCACGGTATTTGGTAGATGCCGTGATTTTTTTGTTAAAAAATTTTTTACAAAGGAGAAAGGTATGTTAAACCAATCTAAAAAACTCAACGGTAAAGTAATAACCCTTATCGTAGCATGCGTGGTTATCTTGGCTTTACTTATCGTCGCCGTAGTTACGGGCGGAGTTAACAAATCGCTAGACTGCCCCGATTGCGCCGACACACTAACCCAAGTAGATTGCCCCTTCTGCGAAGAAGATACGGCTTCTAGTTGCACGCATTGTTCAGGCACGGAAAAAATCGACTGCCCCGCAGGGTGGGAACTTTGTGGTGACTGTTCTGGCACGGGCGTAATCGACGGCGAAATTTGCACCACCTGTTTAGAAGGTGACAAACTCGGCCACGGTTTCTTCGTAAGATGTTCGTCTTGCGGTTCGGGCACTTCTGTTACCGGCTCGTTCTGGGCGCTACTTCCCCCGATTATAGCAATAGGGCTTGCCCTTATTACTAAAGAAGTTTTCAGTTCGCTATTTATAGGTATTCTTTCAGGCTCTATACTAATTGCAGACTGGAACCCGTTACTAACGGTTGACGGCGTGGTTTCTACGGGCATTATAAACGCAGTAGCAGGAACGGCTGGTATTTTCTTCTTCCTTGTGGAATTAGGAATTTTGGTTGCGCTAGTGAATAAAGCAGGAGGCTCTAAAGCCTTTGGCGAGTGGGCAAAAACACACGTTAAAAGCAAAGTCGGCGCAGCGCTTGCGACCTTTATGCTCGGCGTGTTAATCTTTATCGACGACTACTTTAACTGCCTAACGGTAGGCTCGGTTATGCGCCCCGTTACCGACAAGCACAAAATTAGCCGTAGTAAACTTGCGTTTATTATAGACGCTACGGCAGCGCCTATATGCATGATTGCCCCCATTTCAAGTTGGGCTGCAGCCGTTTCTCAATACGCGGCAGATGGACGAGGCTTAAACTTGTTTATTGCGGCGATACCCTTTAACTTCTATTCCATTTTAACGCTCGTGTTCGTAGTTTCCATTATCCTTATGAAATTTGATTTCGGACCTATGAGAAAACACGAACTCAACGCGGAAAACGGCGACCTATTCTCTGGCACGCGCGTAAAAGAGCAAGAAGAAATTCCTTGCGAAAAAGGCAGAGTTTTAGACCTAATTCTTCCTATCGTATTCCTTTTAATATTTAGTGTATTCGCGCTAGTTTACGTTGGTGGAATATTTAACGGTAAAAACTTTATAGACGCGTTCGCTAATACCGACGCAACAGTAGCCTTGCCTTGGGGTGGATTACTTGCGTTGGTTGCAACCATAATTTATATGGCTATCCGTAAGGTGGTTTCTTTCGGCGATTCTATGAAAGCAATACCCAAAGGCTTTATTGCAATGGTTCCCGCAATTCTTATTCTAACCTTTGCAACCGCCCTTAAAAACGTTACGAGCGAACTAGGCGCGGCTTATTTCGTAGGCGACCTTATGAACGGCGCGGCTAAAGGCTTGCAATCTTTCTTGCCAGCAATTATTTTTATAGTTGCTTGTATTCTTGCTTTTGCTACTGGTACGAGTTGGGGTACTTTCGGCATTCTTATTCCTATCGTTACGGCTATGTTTACACCCGATAACCCCATTATGATAGTAAGCATGTCGGCTTGTCTTGCAGGCGCAGTTTGCGGTGACCATTGCTCACCTATTTCAGACACAACGATTATGTCTAGCGCGGGCGCAGAGTGTGAACACCTAAACCACGTTTCCACCCAACTTCCCTACTCTATTTTCGTTGCCGTTATTTCTTTCGTTTGCTATATTATAGCAGGTTTCCTTCCCTACTGGTACGTTATGGTTCCCGTAAGCGTGGCAATTATGATAGGCTCTCTCTTCGCTATGAAATATTTCATCAATCGCAAAAGCGTAAAAACCAAAGAATAATTTATTAGGATATAAAAAAAGGACTTTCAACTGAAAGTCCTTTTTTTTTAATAATTTTTAGAAATGCCTTTAGTAATTAGTATTATAACGATTTCGGTAAGCGCCGGCAAAATAACCATAACGATAAAATAAATAACGTCTGCCATAGAGCCACCGTTCTTGCGTTTAATAATGCTAATGATTAAACCGACTAAAGAAACGATAGTACTTATTATATTACCTATCGAGCCAAAAATAATAACTGAAAAAGTTAGATAAAAAGCAAGCGAAACCTTTACCTTTTTGTCATCTAAACAACCGATAAGCCCGTAAATCAAAAATGCCGTTACTACCAAATAAATTATGGCTGATAGAACTTTTAAGAATATCGGAACTCTTTTTACCCTTTCTACCGTGCGTTCAATATTATAATCTTCCATATTTTCCCCCTTTTTCTTTATTGTACCATAAAAAAGAATAATTGCAAGGGGTTGTGCGAAATTTTATTAAATGAATTTTTCCGTTATATCTGCAACGATTTTGCAAATATCGCCACAAGAAGTTTTATTCATTTCCTTTAACTCTTTACAGTTTAACGAGCCAAGTTGCTCTTTTACCAACGCGCAAGCGTTTTTAATTCTTTCGTAAACGGCAAGTTTTTCGCTATTTTCAGGCATAAGATAGCCAACGACCATTGTCATACCCGAAACAGCCCCACACACTAAACCTTGGCGACCAAACCCACCGCCAAAACATGATATTAGTTTTTTAAGTTGGTTTTCTTCTAGCCCCATTTCTTCTTTAAATGCTAAAACTACTGCTTGAGAGCAGTTTAGCCCTTGTTCGTATAAACTTTTAGCAATTTCACCTTTAGTCATAATTGTATTCCCTTTTTTTATTTTATTATACCAAACTAACGATATAAAATCAAGCGTAAAGTTTAGCCCCTTAATAATGTTTAATATTGTTTTTGCATAGCAATAAACTACGCATTGCGAAGTATATGGAATTTTGGGTTTAAAATTCAAAAAGCAATTAACAAGGTTAACTGCTTCCTGAATAATATATGATAAGGGGGAAAATGATGAGCATCTTTATTGCCGAGCGGTTTTCCCTTTCGACAATGATATAATACAACTTTCGACAAGATTTGTAAAGTGTTTTTAACCCGTTTTTTAAAATATTTTTGAAAATTTTTTTCACTAATATATGTTATTTTAATAAAACGTGTTAAAAATTAACACATTTTGTTGCTTAACATCAATTTTGCAAAATCACATACTTTTTTCTATTTTAAAGATAAAAAAGACCGTGCTAAACAAAAAAGTTCAATACGGTCTTTATTTTTAATTTTCAATTGAATTATTCACCTTTGAAAGGTAACAAGTCAACCAATCTAGCGCGCTTAATAGCAACAGCCAAAACTCTTTGGTGTTTAGCGCAAACGCCGGTCATACGGCGCGGGAGAATTTTGCCGCCTTCAGCAACGTATTTCTTTAAGGTGTTGATATCCTTATAATCAATGCTTTCGGTTTTGTTTTGACAGAAAGCGCATACTTTTCTGCGGGGAATTCTCTTAACAAATTTTTTCCCTTCCTTGGGAGCTGCTGCACGTTCTTCAGTAGCAGGTGCAGTAGTTACGTTGGTATTTTCTTCCATTTTTGTTCTCCTTTAATATTCTTGAGTCAAACGACTTTTAGAAAGGAAGTTGATTATCGTCGATTGCTTCTAATTGTGGGCGTTCACGTCTTGTAGATACCACGGTGGTATCTACGTCGTCACCCTGAGCATTCTTCGGCGTTAAAAATTCAACTTCGTTTGCTACTACTTCGGTAACGTTTCTCTTTATACCGTCCTTATCTTCATACGAACGGGTTTGAAGGCTACCTACTATAGCGACCTTGTTGCCTTTTTTCAAATATTTACCGCAGTTTTCGGCTCTTCCACGCCATACGGTAATATTGAAAAAGTCAGTTTCTCTGTTTCCGTCGGCATTAGCGTAATCTCTCGATACTGCTATCGAAAATCTGCATACTGCAACGCCGCTAGGGGTTTCAGTAAGTTCGGGGTCACGCGTTAAGTTTCCGACTAAGATAACTTTGTTCATTTTCTTTCTCCTTACCCTTATCTTTTGGTAATCAATCTTCTAATTATGCCGTCAACAATACCGGCGATACGCTTGAGTTCTACAACCAACGTCTTTTCAGCTTCGAAAGTCATCAAAACGTAGTATCCTTCAGACTTGTAGTTGATGGGGTATTGTAATTTCTTTACGCCCCAACGATCGGTCTTTTCTACAACACCGCCGTTGTTCTTAACCAAGTCTTCGAACTTCGTGATGATACCTTCTTTTGCTTCGTCGGTAAGACTTGCATCAAGAATATAAAGCATCTCGTATTTCGTCATAAATTTTTACCTCCTGGACTTATTCGGCTTATGCTCTAGGCACAAGCAAGGTTATGCTTCTACCCGCGACTTTTGCGGATAGGCTAAATAATAATATCAAATATTTATTTTTTTGTCAATTATTTTATTTAATATATTATTTTTAAATTAGTTTTACTAAAAAATCTTCTTTTTACGGTAAATGAGTTAGTATTTCGCTCATAGTTGCGCAATAATAAGTACTCTTTACCGCCGAACCATCTAGAACGCCCGCGTCAATCATACGCCTTAAAGTTGCGTTCTTAAGCTTATCGCTTATACTTGCCCCGTTTTCCATATCTTTAACGGTTAAAGTGCAAATTACATATTCGCTTGCTCTACCAGCGTTAGCGCCCGAATAAATAAGCGTTTTCGCATCTAAGCACACCAAGCCCCACATACCAGAATCGGTAGAAAGATAATACTTGGTAGTATCTTTAACCCTTGCGTCTTCTGCGTTAGTGGTATAGCCAACGTGTTTGCCATCTTCAAAGGTCATATAATAAGCCAAGTCGTAAACGGCTTTAGATTGAACGGTGGTAAACACGCTTTCGCCGTAAACGGAATATACGGTAAGCGAGCCTATTCTTTCACTTAGCGTACCCACCGTTACGGGGTCGCCGTCTGCGTGTAGCAATGCGTTAAGTATGGGATTATCGTCGGTATTTTCGTGCAATACCGTGGCTAACTGAACGTTGTCCAAGGTAAATGAAGAACCCGACAAATCTTCTATGGTTATGTCTTCAAACGGTTTAGCCGTAGTAGCCGTACCAGTCGCTTGCGAAAGGATTTGCGCTAAAAGACCGTCATCCGGCACGCCTGTAAGCACGTTTTTAAGTTTTACTTTGGATATCGAGAAATCTGCGCTACCGAGTTCAGAAATTAAAATATCTTCGTAATCTTTCGTTCCGCCGAGCGCTTGAACGAGAATTGATTTAAGCGTATCGTTTGCGCCAGGTAAAGCCGTGCCCATATTTACGTTACCAACCGAGAAATCTTTAAGGGTTGCCACCGTTATTGCGTTGTAATCGGCTGTATTAGTCGCTTGACAAAGTATTTTATAAAGGTCGGCGTTATCCGCGCTATAAGGCATTACCGAAACTAGATGCACGTTATCCGTCTTAAACCCGTTAAGGCTTTCAACGGTAATTTTATCAACTGGCAAACCCGTAGCCTCGGTAAGCAACTTATAAATGGTTGCGTTATCCGAATTGTTTTCAAGCACGCTTGAAAGCAAAATTTTATTTGTCTTGAAATACTTAAAGTCACCAACCGTGACGTTTGCAGAAGTCGTTGCAACAAATTCGCCCTTATCGGTAGCCGTATTCGCGTCGTATTCAGCCTTTCTTACGTCGTTTATCGTTTGAACGAGTATATCGTAAAGTTCGGTGTTAGACGACGGGGTTATAACGCTTGAAAGCAAGATGTTATCTGCCTTAAAGGAAGAAAGATGCTTAATCTTAATATCGTTTACGCTTGGGCTTGCTATCACGTTATCGTTGCCATCGGTAACTACTACCGCTTTAAGAAGAATATCGTAGAGCGACTTATTAGTAGCGTTGTTTTCTAGCACTACCGACAAGTTTACGTTCATCATATCAAACCCTTCGGAAAGCGAGCCTACGTTAAGAGTTTTAGCAGCCGTTTCTTTTGCCGTTTTGTATTCCGTATCGGTCATACTGCCTTTTTCGGGCATTAAATCTTTTGCAGAAAGCAACACGTCGTAAAGGGTTTGGTTATCGCTATAATCGCCTAAAACGGTGGATAGCGACACGTTATCCAACTTAAACCCACTTTGTAGATGACTTATCTTTATATCTTCGTAAGTAGGATTAGATACCCCCGTAATAGTAAGCGCCTGCAAGAGTATATTATAAAGTTCATCGTTTTCGCCGTCGTCGTTAGTTAAAATTACCGAAAGACTAACGTCTTCTATATTAAGCCCACTAGACAAAACGTCTGCCGTAAGATTTTCTGCTAGTTCTTTTTTAGCGTTTAAGTACTCGTCGTTAGACATACTACCTTTTTCAGGCATAAGCCCTTTTGCAGAAAGCAACACGTCGTAAAGGGTTTGACTTGTAGCATAATCGCCAAGTATAGTAGAAAGTTTAACCCCGTCCAAACCGAAATACTTAAAGTCGCCTATCGTTACGTTATCTTTAGTTACGGGTTGATATTCCCCTTTGTCAGGGTCGGTAATCGCGTCGTGTTCGGCTTTTTTATTCACGTTGATTGATTCAACGAGCATATCTAGAACTTCGCCGTCAAGAGCGATAAACTGGGTTATTGAAACACCTTCTATATTAAAGTCGCCCATAAGGTTGCCGATAGTTAAAGCCTTAATAGCGTCGTCTATTGCTTGTTGGTATTCAAGGTCGGTCATACTGCCTTTTTCGGGCATACCTACGGTTGCCGAAAGCAACAACTTATAAAGGGTTTCGTTACTGTCGTCTTTTTCGCCGAGAAGGTCGGTAATAACTACCTTATTAACGTCAAACCCTCCTTCTTCTACTGGTTTACCAAATTCTTCTATAGTATAACCTTTAAGAAGTTTTTCGATAAGAGAGCCTTCTTCTACCTTTATTCCGAGCGCTTCCATAAGCCCTGGGATAGTCTGTATCCCTATCGTTTCGCCGAGCAAATCTAAAGCGTCGGAGAAAGGCGTATAAGTAAGGTTTGCGTAATAAAGTTCAGTGTTATCGTAATCGGTTATAGTATCTAGAAGTTTACCGTCGTCGTCAAACGCTCTAACGTATTCAGAGCCAACTAAAATATAGTAAAGTTTGGGGTTAGAAGTAAACGTTTCTTGGTCGTCTATATCCTTACCTTTAGTTATATAACCGCCGTCGATAACGGGTTTATCTTCTTTTTCCACTAAAGAGTAACCCTTAAAGAAAGATAAATTCCCAAGGTCGCCAAGTAGTTCTGCGCCGCCCAAATCTACGAGCGAAACTCTACTTAAGAGCGTGTCAACCGAAAAACCGCCGTCTTCTTCACTCTTTCCAAAGTCGGCGATAGTGTAGTCTCCCAAGAGTTTAGAAATCAGTTCGTTTTCGCCAAGATCTATCTCAAACGCTTTCATAAGCCCTGGGATAGTTTGTCTTCCTATAGTTTCGCCAAGCAAATCTAAAACGTCTGCAAACGGCGCATAAGTAAGGTTTGCATAGTAAAGGTCGGCTTTATCAAAATCTTCAAACAACTTGTCGGGGTTATCGCCCTTGGTGTCGCCTATATAACTGCCGTCTTCTTGTTTATAGAAATGCGACAAAAACTGACCGTCGTCGTTAAAGGCTCTAGCGTAAACCGCAGTTTCTTCACCGTGGTTACCTTCAACCAAAAGGTAATAAAGTTTGGGGTTAGAAGTAAACTTATCTTCCGAGCCTTCGGGGTTTTCAGTAATCCTATCGCCAACCACTTCGGGTCTATCCTGTTCTTCTACTAAAGAGTAATCTCTGAAAAACTCAAGTTTACCTATATCGCCTAGGCTAGTAAATTCTTCTAAATCGTTAAGGCAGATATTCTTTAATATCATATCGGCAGAGAACCCGCCTTCGCTAGATATAAACGCGCCGAGTTTTACGTCCCTAAACGCCTTGTAAACGAGCGATTTCCTATCCATTTTCAAAACGTTCAAAACTTCGTTTATACCCAAATAATTTATATAAGCGCCCACGTTAGAAATAGCGTCCATAATAGGTAGTTTTAACATAGGCTTAATATAAAACTCTGCGTCTTCGGGAATACTTTGTTTAATATTGCCGTTTTCGTCAACCAAGTCCAAGAACTCGCCCGTACTCATAGGCGCGTTCCCTTGCGCAGATTTATAACAGTAGATTTTGGGGTTAAGCCCTTCTTTAATATCCGTACCTTCTTCGTTAAGTGGGGACGGAACTTGAATATAATCTCTAAACACGGCGATAGCGTTCTCCGAGCCGAGAACTTTATTGTTTATTCCGTCTTCGTTAAAGGCTATACACTCGGAAAGCGCGCTTGAAAAGTCCCCCTTAAACTGAATTGAGTTAAGTTTTACGGTATCTACCGTAATCACGTCGCCAAGTTTAGTGTGTTCGTCTATTTTAGTATTTTCTAAAAGGTCGTTAATGCTTTTTTCAACGATAGGAAAATCTTCAAACTTATAACTTTGAATTTCCAAAATAGCGTCTAAAATGCTTTTATAAGCAACTTTATCGCTAACGTACTCAGCGTATTTGTCTTTGCCCCCAACGTAAGTGCTAATAGGAACTACCTTAACGGCAATAAAAACAGCGCCGAAAAAGATAGCGAAACTGCTTAGCGCGCCAGCAAGCCAAAACATAAAGTTCTTTAGCCCACGGAAACGTGCTACCTTAAACGCCCTTTTAATTTTTTTCTGTTTAATTTTTTCCTTTGCTTGGGAAACTGGAAGTCTAGCCATAACGAAACTCCTTTTTTAACTTTTTCCTTTTTATTTAGCCAAATCGTCTTTTGCTATTTTTAACAATTTATCCTTGTCGTTCGCCCCGTCGTTAACGACTGCGAATTCCCAAAGTTTTTTAAGTTCCTTTCCTATCTCTTGCCCTTTAAAGCCAAGCGCAATCAAGTCTTCTGCCGAAATTTTAAGGTCTTTTAGAGTAAACGGAACACCGTTTTTACACATTTCCCAGTAAATTTTGCCCCATTTAATTAACGTCGGCGAAGTGCTATCGTTTTCAAGGCTTGCTCTGTAATCGGCTTGCTTAACGTAAAGAAGTTCTTTAAGAAGGTTAAAGTTTCTAACCATAAACAACCTAACCTTACTTTCTCGCATAGAGCAATCTAAATCTACCATATGCGCTTTTACTAAGAACTTAACCTTCTTTATCGTGGCGTTATCCGCCTTTAACCGCCTTAAAATATCTTCCGCCATGCGCTCGCCTTCAACGTCGTGCCGATAATACATACCGTCTCGCTTAAAGCAGTATGGCTTTGCTACGTCGTGCAAGAGCGAAGACAAACGAACGGAATAGTTAGAGTGTAACACCGCCCTTAAACTATGCTCTAAAACGTCGTACTTATGAAAATCGGCTCTCTGCGCCATTCCCCTACCTTGGGTAAGTTCGGGGAACACGTAATCTAGAACGCGAGTATGGTCTAAAATTTTTAACCCCGTATAATGCCCTTCTTTATCAGAGAAAGGATATTTTTCATCAGAGTGTAAAATTCTTAATAATTCGGCGTAAATACGCTCGGGGGAAATATCTTTAATATTCGAAGCAAACTTGGTTGCAGCCCCCATAACTTCTAGCGTGGGCTTAAAGTTAAGTTCTCCTGCGAACCTAGCAAGGCGCATAAGCCTTAGCCCGTCGCTACCAAACACCTTTTCGGGCAAGTCAACGGTATCTAAAACCTTGTTCTTAATATCCTTAACGCCACCTAAAACGTCAACTATCTTGCCGTTTGCTATATCGTAATAAACGGCGTTACACTTAAAATCACGGCGTTTTGCATCTTCTAGTATATCTAAAGTGAATTCCGTTTCTATCGGGGTATGCTCGCCACCCTTAGAATACTTTTCACGCCTAAACGCAGTATATTCGTATTTTCTATCTTCCCCACGAAAAACCACCGTACCCGTGCGCTTATATTCTGCAACTATCGTAAACCCGAACTGCTTTAACTTTTCAGAAAGTTCTTCAGTAGGAATAGCCGCCGCCAAATCCACGTCTAAAGAATAACTTTTGTCAATGAGAAAATTCCTGACAGCGCCACCTACTACGTAGAGTGGGCTATTCAGGCTCTTTGCAAGGCTTATTAAGTTTTTCTCAAAGAATTTTTTCATACTTTATAATTGTACCACACCTATTGCCTTTTGTCAAATATAGGCGTACTTTATATAAATAAAGGCAAAACTCTGCTTCGTCTGAAGCAGAGTTTTAAGTTTTTTACGCTTTAAGTTGTTCTTTTATAGCAGTAAGATTTACTAGTTTTTCTAGAACGCGTTGACGGTTGAAGAAATAGTGGTTGGTTATTTCGTAGCCGATTTTAGCGTCTTTCGCCATAAGATTATAAGTGTTTACGGCAACCTTAAATTCGTCGTCTATAACGGCGATAATAAGCTCTTTATTGTTTGCTAAATCCCTTTTATATTTAGCAAACTTGGCAAAGTTTAGTGTGGCTTTATTTATCAACAACACACCTTCCGCCGAGCGTTTAAGTTCTTCAAAGTTAGCGTTGCCCGTTTGGTCTTTAACTAGCGCGAACGCCTTTTCCCATTTATCAACGAGTTTTTGATACTGGTTGATATAAACGTCTATCCCGTACGGGTCTGACCAAAATTCGTAATCGTCGAAAGCGTAACAAGTCATAGTAGATACTCGGTTATCGCGTTCAAGATCATACATATTTGCACACGCTAGGTTTTGCGCGCCAAAATATAACGCGTTGATACTGAACGGATATTCGGAAAACGCCTTACTGAACCCTTTTACCGCCTTTTGAACGAGTTTGCCTTGTTCGCCGTAAGCCTTGCCGTACCACCCCTTTTTATCCACCTTACCTTTTGCGCAAGTTGCAGAACAAAGGGATAGCGCGCCACCGGGGAAACCGCCCAAACTCCAACCGAGCATCAAACCTTCAATGCCTAGTTTCTTTAAGTTTTCTATATGCTTAACCATAAGGTCGTAAGCGGGAACGAAAGGAACGGCAGAGCATTCCCAACTGTTGTTAACCTGCACTTTAGACCAAATTCTGTGACCTTTTTGCTTTGCGTATTTAAGCATTTTAACGGTTATCTCGCTAGGACCTACCACCGATATAGAGTAGTCGATTACTTGCGAGTTTACGCCACCGCGCTTGAATTTTTTAGAGAATTCGCTTACGCAAAGAACTTCTACGTCTTTATCAAGCAACTCTATGCCGTGGAATATCATTTGGTCGGTCCATTTCATAAAGTCCGCCCAACCCCAAAGGTTTGCTATGAGTTTGGTGTAACCATTACCGTCTTTAAGCGCTTTAGCGATTATATTATTAACTTCCGCCGCCACTTCTTCGGGCGCTCTTAAAGCGCAGTCAGGGCATTCGGTAGTAAGTTTATCTACGTTACCTACAGCGTTATTGCCAAACGGCTTAGAATAGCAATGTGTGGGATTTTCCGACATCGTGATAGTCATAACCCCTTTAAGCAAAGGAACGTTTTCCGCAAGGCTCTTTACGGCGTTATAAAGGTATTCTTTAACCTTGGGTTTAGAAGTACAAAGACAGAAACCGCCGTCAGTAGTCGGGTGACCTTTAAGCTCAGGGTATTTATCGAAAAACTCCTTGGGCATACTTCTAGGCTCGTTGAGATAGATATAGATGTTAACCCCGTATTTCTTACAGCGTTCGGTAAGTTTTTTAAGGTTTTTAACGCGCTTTTCATACCCTTCGGAAGCGCTAGGATCAAACGGGAATTCCGCAAGGTTTCTAAGCGTTTCGTGCATCCATAACCCGTTTACCCCCGTAGCCGAAAGCCTTTTAAGATATTCTTCAGAATAATCTGCAAGTTCGTCGTCTAAAAGAGCGCTACCGTAGTCTGCGCAATAGTGCGAAGTATATCTATCCGTTATAGCGTAATCGCCGTCGGGAAGAACTATTTCATCCCCCGCGCCGTTAAAGAAATCGAAAGGCTTAACCTGTTCGGGCGAATAAGATTGCTCTACTAGCGCGCGAATTTTAGCCGTAGCCGACTTTTGCTCTTCGGTAAGCGAAGAATATACAACCTTTTCTAAAGCCGGTTTGCCACCAAGTTTAACGTCTAAAAAGTCGTATTCCGATAAAAGTTTCTTATATTCACCCATCGACATATCTAAAAGTAGAATTATTTGCTCGTCTAGCAAAATATCCCAGTTGTTTCTTATAATGGTAACGAAACCCTTTTTTAGCCATACAGGGTCGTATTTAACCTTACCAAGCCCCAAAGCCACGGCTTGCTCTTCTACCGTTTCAACGCTCGTTTCAAGCGCTTTAGCGATATTTTCGCTAGGAACTAATCCGTAGTTTCTAAAAACTATTCTTTGCCATTCTGTAGGAAAACAATTAAACATAATTCACCTTCACAAGATTTTAAATTCATTATACAGTACAAAAGCAAGTATGTCAATCTTATAAAAGAAAAAGCCGACTTTTATAGTCGGCTTTTTAATATTAAAAATTAATTTTTTCTGCTTTTAACGTATTCGTCGTAAGCGGGAAGATATTTACTAGTCTTTTCAAGCATTTCGTCGTAAAGTTCTCTTGCTTGAACGGGGTCTAAGTTCATATTTGCGTCGTTTTGGAAAGCCTTGAACGCAAGTTCGTAATCGCCGTTTAGACCTGCTTCAACGATAGTTTCTTGGTTATGAACTACTCTGGTAACGAGTGCTTCAACTTCGTTAGGAAGTTTACCCGCGTAAATAGGACGGATGCTATCACCCGAGAAGAAGGCGTTAGTTTCAACTACCGCGCCGAGTGGCAAACCTTCCATTTGACCGTAGTTGGGAATATTAACGTTGGTAACGAATTCACCCATACCGAGAAGAGCCTTAATCTGACGAACGCTTTCTTCACCCGTATTCTTAAATACCATTTGTTCTTCACCGCTAGCAAGGCGAGCAGTAGTTTGGTTTTGTTTAGCAAGTCTTTCCCTTCTCCAGTCAACCGTAGTAAGGGTGAAACCGAATTTTTCAACGGTTGCCGGGTCTTTCAAATACCAGTTACCCGGAACGAATTCCGCAATGTGACGGTCGCCCGCAGCCGGAATAATGCCGTACTTTTTGAAAAGGTCGGATAATACCATATAACTGTTCTTAAAGGTTCTGTTAGCCCAGTTTTGATCGAAGTGACGCATACCGTTGGGGTTTTCCACGATTGCTTCTCTTAAAAGGGGCATAAGATCCACACCCTTATATTTAACTTCATCAACCCAAGTAAAGTGGTTTACGCCAAGAACGTTAAACTTAACGTCTTCTCTGTTGATTTCCATTCCGAACTTGTCTTTAAGAAGACCTGCGAACATCTTTTGCGTGCCGAACACTTCGTGACAGCAACCGAACGCCTTAATTTCGGGGAATACTTTATAAAGGGTACGAACGCAAACGGTCATAGGGTTAGTAAAGTTAATAACCCACGCGTCAGGACAATACTTTTTAATATCCAAAGCAAATTGCGCGTAAATAGGAATAGTTCTTAAACTTCTAACCACTCCACCAGGGCCAACCGTGTCGCCAACCGACTGATAGATACCGTATTTTTCGGGAAGATGAACGTCCACTTCCATTTCGTCGAAAGTACCGGGTTGAATAGAAAGAACAACGAAGTCTGCGCCCGTTAACGCTTCGCCGATAGTTTTAACTGCAACGTAATTCCACTTACCAACGACGTCTTCACGAGCGGTAACGCGATTACCGACTTTAGCGTTGTCTGCAGCCGCTTCAAAATCTATGTCGTACATAGAAACCGTTCCCGCGATATCGGGTTCTTTTGCAAGGTCTGTCATAAGCGTTCTTGCCCAACCGCGCGAGCCTCCGCCGATATATGCTATTTTAAGATTTTTAACGTCTTTAAGTAAATTTTTCATTTTTATATCTCCTTATAAATTAAGCCTGCCACTCAAAGTCTTCAAGCGGGAACATAGGTCTAACGATTTTCTTTAAATTTAATCTTGCAAGTTCTACGCAACTTGCGCCGTCGGAAAGAGCAAAAAGTTCTCTATCAGCGTAAGGTTTAAGTTCTGTGAATAGATAGCCAAGTTTAACGACTACGATTTGATAACCGAGAAGGTCTACGTTTGCCTTGTCAAAATTACCTATTTCAATGAACGCGCTACGCTTTTCGGTAAACACGGCGTCCACGTTGCCGATACTAAAGGTAAGGCTTCTGCCGATAATTTCTTTTGCCCAACCGAGAATTTCGCCGTGCGCTTTAACGGTTGCTTGCACGCCGAATTTTTCAAGCGTAACCACGTCACCGTCTTTAGCCGACCAGAACTTTTCTACGATTTTATCGTCGGTAATACCTGCAACGCAAGTTTTCTTTGCTGGGTTTTTCTTGATGAAGAGTTCAAGAATTTCCGTGCTTTCACCTTCTGCGCCTGCAGTAGTATTATCACCGCTATCGGTAATGAAAATTCTATTTTCCTTTCCGCTAATAGCGCGGTCAACGCATTCTTCTGGAAGTTCTGCTTCGATTTTGAATTTATAAACCTTTCTGGTTGCCCAAAGTTTATTTGCAAGGTCTTTAGCGATTTCTTTAGCCTTTTCTTCGGTAGTAGCGCAAACCACGGTTGACGCCGAGGTGTTAGGCGCGTCTATCCAACAATGCCCCAAGAAAACGTTTGCAGAAAGCACGTCTTCTTGCTTTTCGTATTCGCGGGTAAGCGCGATAATACTCTTTAAGGGTTCTTCGCCCGTAAGAACGGTGTCGTTCTTCAAAAGGAAAGGCACGCGTTGAACGTAAAGCACGGGTTTAAGATTGTTTTTAAGCGCGTAAACGAGCGCGTTAGCAGCGCGAAGTTGGCTATCTTCCTGATCGACGTGCGGAACGGTCTTAAATCCGCAAGTAATATTAGCGTACTGACCGAGTTCATCCGTAATATTAGCGTGCGCATCCATACTCATAGCGATAACGCAGTCTTTAGAAACCACCTTTCTTATCTCTTTGAGAAGATAAAGTTCGCCAGAGCCGATACCATCAACTTCCATACTGCCGTGAAACCAAATATAAACGCCCACGGCGTCGGGGTTGGCGTTAACCACTTCCATAATCTGCTTTTCAAAATGGAAATACACGTCTTGAGTAACGGTAGCGGACGGAAGGGCAACTGCGTAAACTGCAGGAACTACTTCAAAGCCCGCCTTGGTGAAAACGTCTTTTACAACGAGTTTTTTAAAGATGTCTTCCCCTTTAAAATATTCAAAGTCTTCAATCGTAGGGTGAAGAACTGCTTTGCTGTTTGATTCACATTGAAAAGATGCAACGATAATCTTCATAAAATTTCTCCTTTTTAGTCGATTTTATTATATATCGTATAGCAAAAATTGTCAATAGAAAACCACTTGAAAAAGGATAAATTATTTTACAATTTATGTAAAAACCCTTGATTACGCCGATTTTTTATGATATAATAAACACATCTTACGAAATTTTTCGTGTATTTCGTAAAATAAAGCGTTATGCAAAAGCAGACGGGGCGAAATGAGAAAGTACTACAGTTATCCAGTAAAAAAAGTAATAAACATTAAAAAGTTGATTGCGATAGACTATTTGTATATCACCCCCGATTTCTACTTTGAAACTGAAACCCACAACTTTTATGAATTTGCTTACGTTGACGGTGGTACGATAGTTTGCGAAGCAGACGGGATTAGAACGGAACTTAAACAAGGCGATTTTTATCTTATCGACCCGTTCGTACCCCATCACTACGAATATAGTCACAAAGAAAACGCGCATTTGTTCGTAGTTTGTTTTGACAGTTCTTCAGATTTTTTCGAGTTGGTTAGAGAAAAAACTCAACTTTCAGAAGACGACAAAAAACTTATGTCTGCAATCTTTTCTGAAAGCAAAAGAACGTTCAAGTTTCCTAGAAAAGGCAAACTAGAATTATTAGACGCACCTGCTTTCGGCTCGCAACAACTTATTGAAAATAATATCGAAGCCTTGCTTATAAACATTATTAGGGCAAAACTTTCAGATAGACCTGAAATAAAGTTCGTAATGAATAGCACCGACTTTAACAATAAACTCGTAAACGATATTATATCTATATTAAAAGACAACCTTGACGGCAAAGTTACCCTTGAACAAATTCAAAGCTTGCTATTTTATAGCACAACCTATCTAAACAACAACTTTAAAAAGATTACGGGCGACTCGATTATGCACTATTATCGTTCGTTAAAGATAGAAGAAGCAAAAAAACTAATTAAAAACGGCGAATCTATCGCTTCTATTTCTGAAAGGCTTTATTTTGAAAGCCCCAACTACTTTTCAAAAGTGTTTAGAAGCATAACGGGCTTAACCCCTTCAAAATACAAAAAGACTATATAAAAACAAATAAATCAAACCCCCTTGTTTCCAAGGGGGTTTATTTTTAATCTAATTCGTTAGTGATATTAAAGGTTTGATATACTTCGCGCATAATGTCTGCGTGCGCTTCGCAATCGATAAAGTGCGCAACCTTTTGGCGCAATTCTTCTGGCACGAATTGATACCTAGGAAGTGAAAGCGCAAAATTACGGAAATTATCGTACCAAGACCCGTCTTTAAGCGACTGGTTGCGTTCTTTAAGTTCAGAAAGAATTCTTTCCGTTTCCTTTTCGTTGGTTAAGCGAATACCCGTTCCGTCAACGATAACAGGCTTGTAGTTAACCTTAACGCCTTCGCTAGTAATATCAAGCACGGCTAAAAGCCCAGTATTCCACATATAGCCACCGTCTGCCTTGTCTTCGTATTTCTTGCAAACGAAGTGGAAATTGCCTTGACCGTAAAGAATATGCCCACCCATAAACTCTTCGTAACAACCTATGCAATGGCTGTGTTGGCAAAGCACCACGTCTGCCCCGTGTTTAATCATAGAACGGCAAGCCTTAACAAGCCTTGGCGACGGATAACGGCATTCTTCTTTACCACCGTGATAGGTAACTATAACGTAGTTCGCAGTTTTCTTGGCTTCTGCAATATCGTCGTTAGTGTCGTACGGGTCGTAAGCGCGCGCACCCATACGGTTAGCAAGCGCGTAGGAATATTCGTGTTCGCAAACGGCGATTATAGCAATCTTTAATTTACCGTCTGTAATAATAAGGTTTTTGCGCGCGTCAATTTCGTCCTTACCAAAACCCGTGTAGTTGATGCCGTGCTTTTCAAGTTGTTCAATGGTATCGATAGCGCCGGGTTTGCCGTAGTCGAAAATATGGTTGTTAGAAAGCCCACAATCGGTAACCCCAACTTCTTTTAAGGTTTTAACCGTGTTGAGTGGCGCTTTAAGGTTAGGCCCTATTTTAGCAATAGGCGTATCCTTTTCAGTAACGGCGCACTCTAAATTCACAAGCACGCGATCGCACGCCTTAAACACGTCTATAACGTCGTTAAAAAGTTCTTTACCTTTACATTCTGCAAACAACTGTTCGCAATCTTGTTTAATGGAAACGTCTCCACCGATAGCAAGTTTCATATTATTACCCCTTTGTTGAATAGTAATTTTTTAGTATATTAAAATTTTACCACTATAAAAGATTACTGTCAAGTGAAAAAGAAAACAGAACCTGCCACGTAGGTTTTATTTTCTGCTTTTAAAATATAATACACAAAAAACACCCAAGCAAAATGCTCGGGTGTTTTAAGTTTTAGTTTAACGCTTAAAGCAAATAATCACTTACGCGTTGGTTTTAGCCTTAAATACGGGAACTTTGTCCGTTCCAATCGTCCACCAGTTAGAATCAAACTTAGAAGTATCAACGGTAGGCGTTGCGCTAGCAAGATCCGTCTTGAAAGCATCCATAGAAGTGAAGTATGCGCTGTTAATTTGCGTATATGCGCCCGTTCCAGTTGTCATACTAGTTAACGAACTGTGAATCATTACAAAATTTTCAACTTTTCCTAATGGAACGTAAGTACGGAAAACGGTTGACCCATAACTGTCATTTTCTTCAACTACAACATTAGTAATATTATTAAAGATACTACCAATGTGTCCAAAAGAAGTATAAACACCCGTTAAATTGAAATAGCAATTTTCAAGATTCAAAGACGCCCCCGTAGGTGTAGTAGCGTTAAAGAAATATCTATAGAAATAGGTAGAATACATTGCAATATTCTTAAAAGTAAACTCAATGAAAGTATTTGCAAGATAATGTGAAGATTTGTTTTCAAAAGATATACCTTTTATACTATAGCCTTGACCATCTAATTCACCACGCATTGCGGTATTTGCAACTTGTGCAGATAAATTTTGGGTTAACACAACATCACCATCTAAAAGTGCATAAATATCTTGTGTAACATCTGTAATCTTAGAATAACTTTGTTGCGCAGCAGTACGCCAAGCAATAAACTCTTCTTCAGTTTTAATTGCAAAGTCAGCAACTCTAACAGGAATGGTAATCTTGTAGACATCTGAACCACTTCTCATAACAACGACTAAATCGCTTTCTGCTACAACGAGTTTAGACGGGTCGATAGACAACTTACTATCAGCAAGAGTAATTGCCGAAGCAACGTCTGTA
>JAFTIK010000066.1 GCA_017456945.1 Clostridia bacterium | reverse complement strand
TTAGAAAGAACGCCAAGTATCAACCGATAAGCGCGCAATATCTGGCAAAAGCCTACCCTAACGGCTTAAGTTACGGGGAAATGACCGTAAAAGAAGTTTTTAGCAAGGGCAAAGCGTTAGAGTTTAGCGTCGTGGGCGAAGACCAAAATATTCTTTCGGTAAAACTAGAAAACCAACTTTTTCCCGAAGAGCGCGTGGAAATAGAAATAGCGTTCACGCTAAAACTAGCCAACGTCGTGGCGAGAACGGGTTATAACGATAGCACGGTAAACTTGGGAAATTTTTACCCTATTCTATGCGGAATAGAAGACGGCTCTTTCTACGAGTGCGCCTACTATTCTTCGGGCGACCCCTTTTATAGCGACGTTTCCGATTATACCGTATCTTTTACCACGCCAAGCAAATACGTCGTTGCTAGTAGTGGAAAACTAGTGAAAAGCAAAGAAAACGGGAAAAACACTACTTATAATTATAAAATATCAAACGCCCGTTCGTTTGCGCTAGCGCTTTCAGAAAACTTTAAAATACTTTCGGGCGTTGCGTGCGGGGTAAAGATAAACTATTATTATTACGACGACCAAACCCCCGAACAGTCACTTAAATACGCTATGCAAAGTATGGATTTCTTTACCGAAACTTTCGGTGGCTACCCTTATCCTACCTATTCGGTAGTGCAAACTGAGTTTATTCAAGGTGGTATGGAATATCCCGCCTTGGTTATGATTTCAGATGAGTTAGAGCCAAACGCTTACGGAGAAGTTATCGTTCACGAAACGGCGCATCAATGGTGGCAAACTACGGTAGGTAATAACGAAATAAAATACGGCTTTTTAGACGAAGGGCTTGCAGAATATTCGGTAGTTCTCTTTTACGAAAAACACTCTGAATACGGTATGACTAGGAAACAAATGATAACCCAAGCCGAGCGCACTTATAAAGTGTTCTGCTCGGTAAGCGATAAACTTTTCGGCAAGGTAGATACTAGTATGTTGCGTTCGCTTGGCGAATATAAAAGCGAATACGAATACGTAAATATCGCCTACGTTAAGCCTTGTGTTATGTACGAATATTTACGAACTACCGTGGGCGACGCTAGGTTTTTCAAAGCGCTAAAACGTTATTATAAAACTTACGCGCTATCTAACGCCACCCCAGACGATTTGGTTGGCGCGTTTGAAAAAACGGGCGCAGATACTAACGGATTTTTCCAAAGTTTCTTTAACGGCGAAGTGGTCATTTAACGATAAAAAACAAGATAAAGCGCAGAAAATAAGTTTTTTAATAAAAACAATATAAAAAACCAAGCAAAATAAATATTATTTATTGACAAAACGCTAGTAAAGTGTTAAACTAAATAAGTATAATTATCACTATAATAAGGAGTTCTTATGAACAAGTTTATTAAAATGCTAACGGTGGCTATACTTGCGGTTGTTACAGCGCTTACTTGCTTTGCTTGCGCTACGCCCGACAAAACTGCCGACGACCCTGGTTTGTATTACAAAAAGACCACTAGTGGGGATTATCTCATTTACAAGTACGTTGACGACGGTGAAAAGACCGAACTCGATATCGGCGCAGAACTTTCTGCAATTGCAGACGAACTTGCTACGGGCGAAGTTGGCGTTACTATTCACACCAACACCTTTAACAAGAATGCTACTCTTACCAAGATAATCGTTCCCGAAACGGTTACCGAAATTCAAGCGGGCGCTTTTGCTGGTATGAGAAAATTGAAAGAACTAGTAGTTCCCTTTATCGGTAAAACGGCTAACGCGTTAACCGAATTTTCGCCCGAAGAAGCAGAAGATTTATCGGTAGGCTCTGAAAGAACTATCGCGCATTTCTTTAGCGGTGTAGAAAAGTATAAAGGTAGTACGGCAGTATCCGTTAATTACGATAGCGCTGAAGGCTCGGCTGTGGAATTCTTTATTCCGTTATCTTTCAACAAACTCGTCGTTAAGAATACCTTTACTGAATATTCCGTTCCTATGTACGCTTTCAACGGCTTGGCAAAACTAGTAAACGTAGAATTCGATTGCAAGCTCGTTGCCATCGGCGAATACGCTTTTGCTAACGTTGTTCAACTTGAAACCTTTAATATTCCCGATAGCGTTAAAACCATTTATAAGGGCGCGTTTAGCGGGTCTGAAAGATTAGCAAGCGTAGTTTATTCTAGTAACTCTGTTCTTGAAACGATAGGGGATAACGCGTTTGAAAATACTGCTATTTCTTCTTTTGAAGTAAAGGCTACGGTAAAATCTATCGGCGACTCGGCGTTTAAGAATTCCAAACTCACAACCCTTACCATTGCAACGGGTTCTGAAAAATTATCTATCGCTAACCACGCGTTTATGAACTGCGCTAAACTTGAAAAGGTAATCGTAGAAAGAAACGTTGATCTTGGTAACTATGCTTTCTCGGACTGCACGGCTCTTAAAACTTTCGGCGCTAGTACTTTGGCAGATTATACTATCGATATGGCAAACGTTACGGATATCGGTTCTCAAGCATTCGGTTACTTGGGCGAAAAGGATGAAGATCCTACCTACACGGTAGTTAATTCTTCGGCTTTTGCGTCAATCCTTTCAAACGTTTTCTTTGGTTCTAAAATCGCATAAGAAATAATATATATAAAAAGGCAACGAAAGTTGCCTTTTTTTGTGTAAAAAAACAAACAAAATTAAAATGAACGGGCGTTTGGTTGACTTTTAGATTTTTAAGTTCTAAAATGTATAAGGTTTAACTAAAGGAGAAATTATGCAGAACGCAAAAAACCGTACGAATATAAAATTTTTGTTGTTTATGTGTTGGTTAGTTTACAGTTCGTCTTATCTTGGTAAGGTGAACTTTTCGGCTAGCAAATTATCCCTTATGACGCACTTTGCCGTTAACGAAGCGGAAATCGGTTTGGTAGGCACGTTCTTTTTCTTTGCCTACGGAATATTTATGGTTATTAACGGCGTGTTCTGTAAAAAATACAATATTAAGTACGTAATATTTACCGCGCTCGTAGTTTCTTCTGTAATCAACCTTTCTATTCCGTTTATTCCAAAAAGCGCGTTTGGCGTAATCAAATTTTTATGGATGATAAACGGGGCTGTGCTTTCTATGCTATGGCCAACGCTAATAAGGCTACTTAGCGAAACCTTACCAAAAGATAAAATGCCAACGGCAAGCAAAGTTATGGGAACTACCGTTGCAACGGGTACTTTATTAATTTACGGTTTATCTGCTTTATTTGCAGAGATAAAAGCCTTTCAGTTTTCATTTTTCGTTCCCGCAATAATCGTGCCAACGGTGGCTGTGCTTTGGCTTTTGTTCTATAAAAGATTTACCGATATAGATAGTGAAGACGAGCCGTTGCCACTTACTGAAACCACAGATAAAAAGGCTAAAACCAAGTTGCCAAGCGGTATTCTAACTGTTATCGTTTGCTTTGCGTTATTTGCAGTAGTTACCAACCTAGTTAAAGACGGTATGACGGGTTGGGTGCCTAAAATTCTTAAAGATAGTTACGGTTTGCCCGATTCGGTATCAATATTGATGACGCTTGCTTTGCCACTTATGGGTATAATTGCAAACTTCTTTACCGTATGGATTGCTGGCAAAATGAAAAATCTCGTGTTGTTAGACGGTATATTCTTCGTCGTTGGTGGCGTTATGGTTTTAGGTATAACCCTATTGCTTTCAACCAACCTAGTAGTGTTAACCTTTATAATGATGATGGTGGTATCGCTAATAGCATCTGGCTCGAACAATATAATAACTAGTATATTCCCACTATCAATGAAGGGCAAAGGAAACTCTGGTTTGATAGCAGGCGTACTTAACGGGTTTTGCTATTTAGGTAGCACGATAAGCGATTACGGCTTGGGGGCAATAAAGGTTGCAACGGGCAACTGGCTTTCGGTGTTCTACGTTCTGCTTGGCGGTTGTGGAATAGTAGTTTTAACTGCCGCAATTTATTCGGTTATAAACGGATTAAAAAAGAATAAAGTTGAATAAAAAAACGCCTTTGCGAAAAGCAAAGGCGTTTTAATTTTAAAATATTTTATTTTGTTTAAGCGCTTTAAGTTGGTAATGGTTAGGTGTTACGCCCGTAAGTTTTTTGAAAATTCTAGAAAAATAAGCAGGGTCGGCAAACCCACAAGATTCGGCTATTTCGTTTATGCGAAGATTTACTTGCGATTTTCTAGAAAGAAGTTGTTTTGCGAACTCAATGCGTCGCGCGAGTAAGAATTTTAACGGCGTAGTTTTGTATTCGGTTATGAACAGTTTACGCGCGTATTCCTTGGCTAATGGAATAAGTAGATAAGCGTTGTCTAGGCAAAAATTCACGTCGGTAAAGTTATTAGATATGGCGTCGTGCAGAATTTTCACGGGAGAAAAGTCCGACTTTTGGTTTAGAATTTGGTTCAAGGTTTCGGCAACCGAGTTGGATAACGAATAGTTCAACGGGTGTTCTATCGGGTAACGGTGAAAGTATTTATACGCAAGTTCTAAAAGGGATAAAAAATCTTTAGTCAACTCAGAGTGTTTAACTAAAACGGGTTGATTGATAGGGGCAGACCAGTTTTCCAAGGTCAAATGTATGTTTTTAAACCCCGTATCCGAGTTGTTTACGTGTTCAACGTCGGGTGGGATACATATAATTTGTCCTTTTTGATAGACAAGTTTGTCAAAAGAAGAAAACTCCATTTTACCACTACCGTCGGTAACGTAAATTATCTCCCAAAAGTCGTGTTTATGCCGTTTTACCGCATAAGTTTTGTTGTGTTTTTCAATATAATTTATATTTGCCATATATTTTACCTTTGTTTTAAGGATAGCAAATGCTTTCGTTAAAGTCAACCTTTTTTACAAAACATCTAAATCGTCCAAAAAAATAACTATAAAGTGTATTGCAAAAGTTAACCGTTAGTGCTATTATGTATTTGAAAAATAAAATGGGTGGCTAATATGCTTAAACTTATTATTAAAGACCAAACGGGCAACGTGGTTTATTCATCTAGCGGGCTTGACCTTTCGGTTAAACTAGATATCCCCTTGCTAACGGGTAGCGCCATTTCGGTTTTTATGAACGGGTGCAATTATATTTCAGTAAAGTATGGCAGGCTAAAGTCTGCAATTTTATATCTTCCTAACAGAAGGTTTGAATATACCGTTCCAGCGCAAAGGGTTATAAAGGCTTGCTATGGCGAGAACGGCTTGCTGGAAAAGGGCGATATAATTTCTGTTAGAGAATGTAGCGAAGAAGAAATTTATTCGTATAGAAATCTTTCGGTTAACCCTTACGACTTGCCTAATCAAAAAAATACTTTTCCACACGCAAAGGCAAACTTCGTTACTCGTGAAGAGCCGTGTTTTTACGCTAGAAACGCAATCGACGGCAATATAAACAACCAAGGTCACGGTGGTTACCCTTATCAAAGTTGGGCAGGTGGCGCAAGGGAAGACCTTGAGTTTACTGTAGATTTTGGGCAAGAAGTAGAAGTGGATAGGTTGGTGGTGTATCTTCGCGCAGATTTTACCCATCACAGTAGAACGGGCGAATCGCACGACACCTACTGGAAATCTGCTACGGCAGAGTTTTCCGACGGAACGACGAGTAATTTAAGTTTTAAGTTGTTATCCGACGATTTGCACGAAGAAAATAAAAAGGGAATAGAAATTAAGTTTGATAAAATTAAAACCAAGTTTGTAAAACTGAAAAATTTTAAGCAGGCAACCGAAAAATTAGGGTTTGCCGCGCTTACAGAAATAGAAGTTTACGGAAAAATTATAAAGGAGAAAACGAAAATGGAAGTAAGACAAGCGTGGAACGCAAAGGACGTTAAAAACTACGACACAAAAAGGTTGCGTGAGGAATTTCATATTGCAAACCTATTTACAAAAGACAACGTGAGAATGGTTTATAGCCACGTTGATAGAATTATCACGGCAGGGTTTATGCCCGTTCGCCAAACCTTAAAACTTACGGCGGGTGAAGAACTTCGCGCGAACTATTTCCTAGAAAGAAGGGAAATGGGTTGCATTAACGTAGGTGGAAAGGGAATAATCACGGTTGACGGCGTGGAATACCAAATGAACCCACGCGACGGTATTTATATCGGCAAGGGAAATAAGGATATAACCTTTAAGAGCGTTGACGAAAACGACCCTGCAAAGTTTTACGTAAGTTCTTGCCCAGCACACGCGCAATATCCAACTGTAAAAATAGATATTACCAAGGCAAAGAAAGTGCCTTGCGGAAGCGTAGAAGAGTGCAACAAGCGTGTTATCAATCAATATATACATCCCGAAGTAATAAAGAGTTGCCAACTCGCAATGGGGCTTACTCAACTAGAAAGTGGCTCTAACTGGAATACTATGCCTTGCCACACGCACGATAGGCGTATGGAAGTTTATTTGTATTTAGATATGGGTGAAAACGACGCCGTTTTCCATATGATGGGCGAGCCTACCGAAACAAGACATATAATAATGCGCAACGAAGAAGCGGTTATTTCTCCGTCGTGGTCAATTCACTCGGGCGTAGGAACGAAAAACTATTCGTTTATATGGGCTATGTGTGGGGAAAACCAAGAGTTTACCGACATGGACCATATCGCTACGGCAGATTTATTATAAAGGGGTAAGATTATGCAAGATATTTTTTCACTTAAAGGCAAGGTGGCTTTGGTAACGGGCGCTTCGCACGGAATAGGGTTTGCTATGGCAAAAGCACTTTACAAAGCAGGCGCAACCGTGGTTTTCAATTCAAGCAACCCTACTTCTATGCAACGTGGGCTTGAAAGTTATCAAAAAGAAGGCGTAAACGCTTATGGATTCGTTTGCGACGTTACCGACGAAAAAGCCGTTAAAGAAATGGTTAAGCAAATAGAAGAAAAGATAGGGGTTATAGATATACTCGTCAATAACGCCGGTATAATCAAGCGTATTCCTATGTGCGATATGCAAGTGGAAGAGTTTAAGCAAGTTATCGACGTAGATTTGGTTGCTCCTTATATTATGGCTAAAGCCGTTATTCCGTCAATGATAAAAAAGGGTGGCGGTAAAATAATTAACGTTTGCTCTATGATGAGCGAACTCGGTCGCGAAACGGTAAGCGCTTACGCGTCGGCAAAGGGTGGGCTTAAAATGCTTACCAAAAATATTGCTAGTGAATTTGGCGAATACAATATTCAATGTAACGGCATAGGCCCTGGGTATATCGCCACTAGTCAAACTGCCCCACTTCGCGAAAGGGGTGCGGACGGCTCTCGTCATCCGTTCGATAGTTTCATAGTATCTAAAACGCCTGCGGGGCGTTGGGGTAACCCCGAAGATTTAGAAGGTCCTACCGTCTTCTTGGCGTCATCTGCGTCTGATTTCGTAAACGGGCATATTCTCTACGTGGACGGGGGGATTTTAGCGTATATAGGTAAACAACCTAAATAGGAGTGGTAAAATGAATAGATATAGTTACGAGCAAATTAAAAAGACTATGGAAAATCCTTTGGCTAAAGACTTCTTAAAGCAATGTGAAGATAGTTACGCCGAATTATATAAAGATAAGCCCGTGCAAGCGCTTACCTACGAAAAGTTTAAAGATTATTACAGAACGGGTAATCGCACCAAGTTTCAATGGGAATATTTCGAGCGCCGTAAACGCCTTATGCTTTTACAAGTGCTAGCCGTTTGGAAGGACGAATATTTGGTTGATTTAGAGCAAACTATTTTTGAAATCACCAACGAATTCACTTGGACTTTGCCCGCGCACAACCGAATTGACGAAGATCAGTTCGATTATACGGTAATAGACCTTTTCGGCGCTGAAACAGCCTTTTATCTTGCCGAAACCGTTTATATCTTAAACGAAAAACTTTCTAACGATATTAAAGATAGGGTTAAACTTTCCTTGAAAACCAAAATTTTAGATAACTACGAAAGTAGAACTTTCTTTTTCGATCGTACTAATAACAACTGGGCGTCCGTATGCGGTTGTAGCATAGGGCTTACTTATCTATATCTTTTCCCCGATCGTTTCCCCTTGGTTAAAGACCGTATTATGCAAAGTATGGAAAGGTATATGAAGGGTTTAAGCGATAACGGATACTGTTCTGAAGGGTACGGCTACTGGGCGTACGGATTCGGGTTTTTCTGCATTTTCTTCGACGCGTACTACGAGTTAACGGGTGAACGCCCCGAAATCGTAGATAGAGAAAAGAGCAAACTCGTGCTTGGATACGGCAAGCGCGCTTTGATAAGCGAAACCCGTTATTTACCTTTTGCAGACGGGGGAACGGTTGGCGAACACGAGCCGTCTATGAATATTTGCGCTATAGAATTGCTTTACGGCAAAAGAATAAACGCAAAAGGTAGGCAGATACCCACGCCTTGTACTAAAGCGCTTGGTTTAAGGGCGTTGTATTCACTTACCACGGATTTACAAGAATACGACGTGCAAACCCAAGATTTTACTTATATGGAAAAGGAAGAAATTTTCGTATCAAAGCGCAAAAACTACGTTTTCGTTGCTAAAGGCGGTTGCAACGCCGATATGCACAACCATAACGACGTTGGCGTAATGCACGTTTTAAAGGATAACGAGATAGTGATTGCAGACATAGGGGTTGGCGAATACGTAAAGAGTTATTTCGGCAGACCTACCGAAGATGAAAACGGCAGATATAGCAAAAAGATTTTCGTTTGTTCTTCCCTTTCGCATAGCGTTCCTTTAGTAAACGGCGACACTCAAAAATGGGGCAAAGAGCACCGCGCTACCGTGTTAGAAGTTAACGAAAACCTTTTCAAATTAGATATAACCAAGGCTTACGTTCAAGAGATAGATAAACTTACCGTGGAATACCGCCTTGATAAAACGGGCGTAGATATCGAATACGAGTGCGACGGGGCTAATAGCGTAAGTTTCCGTTTCGTTGCTATCGTAGAGCCCGAAAAGATTGAAAACGGCGTTTCAATTCTCGGTTGTAAATTGTTTAGCCTTTCGGGGATAACCCCAACGATAGAGAAAATAGGGTATAACAATCACCAAAGCGAGTTGGTTTACGCTTACGCTATAGACTTTACGGTTTCTGGTGAAAACAAGGTAAACAGAGCGTTTAGGCTGGAAATGGGTGAATAAAATGTTGCTTGAAAAAGATAGGGAATTTATAGATAATACTTGGAAAAAGTTAGATGAAAAACTTGAAAAAGTAGCCGTTAAAAGCCGAAATAAAATTCCACACCGTTCGGTTAACGGCGTTCACGACGACCGCTCTTCTGTAAACAGAATTACTGGGTGGACCAACGGATTTTGGGGTGGACTTATGTGGCTTATGTTCGTGGGAACTAATAACCCCGAATATAAGATTACCGCGCAAAAGTCTTCTGAACTTTTAGACCAAGCCTTTTCACAATCTATGCAACTTCATCACGACGTGGGGTTTATGTGGCACTTAACTAGCGGGGCAGAATACGCTATTACGGGGGATGAAAAAGCCAAAAATCGCAACTTTTTAGCAAGTATGATTTTGGCTAGTCGTTACGAGCCCAAAGGGGAATTTATTCGCGCGTGGAACGGAACTTGGCAAAACCAAGATACCGAAGGTTGGACGATTATCGACTGTATGATGAACCTTTCATTGCTTTACTGGGCAAGCGAAATTTCTAAGGATAAGCGTTTTTACCGTATCGCTGAAAAGCACGCCGATATGGCTATGCGCGATCACGTTCGCGAAAACGGCTCGGTTAATCATATAGTAGTTCACGATTCGGAAAAACCTAATAGCGTTATTTGCACTAAAGCTGGGCAAGGTTACGCCGTAGGTTCAAGTTGGTCAAGGGGGTGTTCTTGGGCAGTTTACGGGTTTACTATTTCTTATATTCACACCAAGAAAAAAGAATATTTAGATACGGCTATAAAGTGCGCGGATTACTTCTTATCGCAGATAGAAAAAACCGATTATCTTCCTCTTTGTGATTTTAATCAACCTGAAAATCCGCAATGTTGGGATTCTTCCGCCGGCGCAATTAGCGCGTGTGGGTTAATTGAACTTGCTAAAATTCTTGGCGAAGAAAAGGGCGAAAAATACCTTAATGGTGGGCTAAATATTATAAAAACGCTAACCGAAAAGTGCGCTGACTTTACCGATAACGACGATTGCGTTATACAATTAAACAAGGCGTCGTATAACGGCACGAGCGATCAACAGACGGTAATATACGCCGACTTTTTCTATGCCGAAGCGTTATTAAAACTTAAAGGCTCTAATTTCTTTATTTGGTAAAAACAAAAAAGGCTCTCGTTTGAGAGCCTTTTTCAATATGGTTAATTAGTAAGTTTGGGTTACTTTTGCTAAGGTGAATTTTAGCGCGCCTAAAGAGTTCATACTGCCGTATGCGATAAGGGGTTCAACGTATTCAACTAAAAGCGCGGTGTTGCGATTTATTCCGTTGTTTTCCGAAACGCCCGTTTGGTAGGTAAGGTGTTGCGCTTTGCCCGAAGTATTGGTGGAACTGAGCGAGAAAGTAAGATTTCTTACGGGTATCTTTTCGTTAACTACCGTTCCGTTATAATCGATATTTACAGTAATTTGAGAGTTGGATTTGTGCGAAATACTTAAATCCTTTTTAGCGCCGTAAGCAGGGGAAACTACGGGGATAGAACTAGCAGATTCTTTTTTAGTGCTCTTGTTTCTTAAAACGAAGAACAACTGCGTGTTATCAACCGCCGTTTTGGCTACGTTAGAGTGGGTTTTGGTTTTAGAGTAAATAACCTTTTCTTCTGCTGCTCCGGTTGCTTCCGTTATAACAGTTTTAATTTTATACTTGCTAATTTGGTAAACGGTTTCGGTAGTAGAACGAGTTCTCATAATCGAAGCGCCGTTATCGGTAATAGTAAGTCTAGTTTCTTCCGAACTCGTTTTTGCGTATATAGGCGCGTAAGAGTTTTCCGAAAGACAGAAGTAAACTTCGGTATCAATATAATCGGTGTAAACGTTGTCGTCGTTTTTAAGGTTGTATTTAACTTTAATTTCAAAACGGGTGGTTAAACAGAACACCTTGTAAGGAACGCCGTTTTCATCCGTATTAAGTTTTTTAGCAACGGCAGATTCGGGGTAATCGTTAGGATAAGGCTTAACCGAAAGATCGGTGGTATATTTACCGTCGGTATAGGTGTTTTGGTCAATGGTAAGAACTTTATCCACAGCCGAATCCCTTACGAGCGCGGGGTAATTTTTCTTATCGTTAATATAGTTTACGTCGTATTCAAGGCGTTCGCTAAACGAAGAAGAAATATTATCGTCGGTAATAGTTCCTTCGCCGTAGAAAGCGTTGGTAAAGGTAAGGGCAACTGCGTTGTTACAACTACAACCACCCAAAGTGGTTAAAAGTAAAAGCGTTGCGATAATGATTGTAATAATTTTTTTCATATAAATTCTCCAAAAGGGGATTTTTAAGGTTAAATTTAAGGATTTATAAATCCTTACCTATAAAGAATAACACAAATAAAAAAATTTGTAAAACTTTGTATGGAAAAAACCAAAAAAAACTTTTAAATATGCTATAATAAAAATATGGTTAAAATAATTTGTACCGACGCCTATTCCGATTTGTTCCCCGTTCTCGTAAAAGAACTAGAAGGAAAGGTCAATAGCGTCGAAGGTAAAAACTTAATTTTTTGTGAAGAAAAAATCTCGCTTATGGCAGAGCGGGCTATCGTTTCGCGGTTTAACGGCTCGTTCAATACCCAAGTGTATTCGTTCGGCAACTACTTCAGGTCGAAACGCCCAAACGGCAAAACCCTTTCTAAAGAAGGCTCTGCAATGGCTGTTAAGCGAGTGCTATCTTCTGTTAAACTAGATGCTTTTAAGCCGAGCAGGGCAACCCTTGCGCCATCACTATTTGAACTCATAATACAGTTAAAAAGCGCAAAGGTTGGCGTAGAAGAATTAGAACGAGCAACGAACGAGTGTTCGGGGGTGTTAAAAAGCAAGCTCAAAGACGTAACCGAAGTTTATAAAGGGTACGAGAACTTTATTAAAGAAAACGGGTTTGACGACCAAAGTTCTATGCTTAATTATCTGCCCGAAATTATAGAAAACGACCAAGACATAAAGGGCGCAGACGTGTATATCGTTGGGTTTAACGGTTGGACTAGTCAACTTCGCGCGGGTATAGTGGCTTTATTAAGAAACGCTAGGTCGGTAACGGCTATTTTAGTTTCGGGCGCAAACGAAATGGTTTACGTTGGCGAAACAGAGCAAGCGTTTATAAGCGCTTGCCAAACGGCTGGCGTGCCGTTTATAAAGCAAAACGCCTCACCGTCGCTTGAAATTGAAGGTAAAATTATTTCGGAAAATTTATTTAACCCAACGGGATTTAAGGGTAAGTATAACACGGAAAAAGTGTTTATAAGCACGGCGGAAAACAAATACGACGAGTGTGAACAGGTTGCTCGTATTGCGCGCGCTCTCGTTCTAAACGGTAAGTGTAGATACAAAAATATTACCGTGGCTATCCCTGATATTAACGGGTATAGGGAAGAACTTGAAAAGGCGTTTACAAAACTTGAAGTGCCTTTCTTTTTAGATGAAAAGAAAAAGGTGGGCGCGCACCCACTCGTTCGTCTTGCAATATCTTACTTGGAAATAAAGCGCAAGAATATGCAACGTTCGGTAGTAACAGATTTTTTCAAAAATCCGTTGTTTACGGCAGATAAAAAACTTGCCGATGAGTTCGATAATTATATTTTGCGTTATAACGTAAATTATTCAAGGTTTAAAAAGCCTTTTAACTTTCCGCACGACGGGGAATATACGCTTGAACAACTAAACGCGTTTAGGGAAAAACTAGTAGAGTGCCAAAACGCGCCTAATATAAAAACGCTATTCGATATGCTTTCTGTAAAGGAAAGGCTTGTAGAACTTTCTGAAAGATTAAACGAACTTGTAGAACTAGAAGAAAGGGCTATAAACGAACAGATTTACGATAAAGTTATAACGCTTGCCGATGAAATGGATAGTATTTTGGGTGGGGTAAATCTTTCTCTACCCGAAATTAAAGAAATTTTGCTTTCGGGCTTTTCTGCAATGGAATTATCTATTATTCCACAGTATAACGACGCCGTGTTCGTGGGCGGTTACAAGCAGACTGCGCTTGCTAAAGCAGATTATCTTTTTGCTTTGGGGCTTACCCAAGACGTGCCTTCTATAAGAAACGACGTGGCGCTTTTATCCGACGGAGATATAAGCGTTTTAGAAGAAATAAAAGTTATGGTAGAGCCTAAAATAAGGGTGGTTAACCACCGTGAAAGAGAACACGTGGCGCTTGCGCTTTCAGCGTTCAATAAAGGGCTTTTCGTCAGTTACCCGTTAACTGCAATCAACGGGGATAAAGCGTTTAAGGGCGAAGTCTTTTCCTTTATTGAAAACACTTTTACAACTAAAAAACCAAAAAATCTTTCGGGCTATACCACTTATAAGGACGGGTTATCTACCTTTG
>JAFTIK010000065.1 GCA_017456945.1 Clostridia bacterium | reverse complement strand
TCTTGGGAATATGCCCTTTCCTTGGCGTTTCCAAAGACTTTAAGAGCGCGTTTGGTATGGGGCTTGCCGTTACCTTCGTTATGACTTTAACTTGCCTTATTACCTACCCCATTTATACTTATATTCTCGTTCCGCTTGGTATTGAGTATATGGAAATTATCGTGTTCATTTTCATTATTGCATCTATCGTGCAAATGATTGAAATGGCGCTTAAAAAATTCTCGCCCACCCTTTACAACGCTATGGGTATTTATCTACCCCTTATCACTACCAACTGCGCGGTTTTAGGCGTTGCTGAACTTGTTATCGACGCAGGTCAAATGGCTTCTTTGATAGGAATTTCAGCTAGCGCTATGAATATAGGCTTTGCAGTTTTATACGGTTTGTTTGCAGGCGTTGGCTTTACGCTTTCAATCGTTATAATGAGTGGTATGAGAGAAAAGATTGCCCGCCTTCCCATAAACAAACACTTAAAAGGCTTTCCTATCGCAATGATAGCCGCTTGTTTTATCGCAATGGCGTTCTACGTGTTTGCACTTATTTAGGAGATTAAAATGATGAATTATTTATTTTTAAGACCGATTAACGTAGATACTCTTCTTATCGTTATTGCAATAGTTGCTGTACTCGCCATAGTTTTCGCCGCTTTAATCGTTTTGGTTTCTAAACTTTGCGCCGTTAAAGAAGACGAAAAAGCAAACGCTATAAAAGACTGCCTTTCGGGCGCTAACTGTGGTGGTTGTGGCTACGCTGGTTGCGCTGACTTTGCAAAGGCTCTTTCTGAAGGCAAAGCGGAAATTTCCGGATGTTCTGCTACTTCCCCCGAAAACAAGGCTCAAATAGCAAAAATTTTAGGTCAAGAGTTTGACGGTGCTGAAGAAACGGTAGCCGTTGTTAAGTGCGCGGGTGGTAATAAATGTTTGGATAAATTCAATTACGTTGGAAACAAAACTTGCGCTATTGCTAGTTCGTTTATGGGTGGACCTAAATCGTGCGTTGAAGGTTGTACGGGTTTTGGCTCTTGCACGGCTTGTTGCCCACACGGTGGTATTGAAGTTAGCGACGGAGTTGCTAAAACCAACAAAGATTTATGCGAATCTTGCGGACTTTGCGTTAAGGCTTGCCCCAAGCATATTATAGAACTTATACCGAAATCGGCTAAAGTTTACGTGGCTTGTTCTTCTACTTGCCGTGGCAGAGAAGTAATGAACGCTTGTACGGTTGGGTGTATCGGTTGTGGCTTATGCTCTAAAAACTGCCCTGAAAACGCTATTACTATGGTAAATAACCTACCCGTTATCGACTATAAGAAATGCTCGGGTTGCTTAACTTGCGTTTCTAAATGTCCAAGAAAATCTATAAAAGAATTTTAATAAAATTTAAAACTAAAAACGGACAGAATTTTCTGTCCGTTTTATTTTTGTTCTTTTTTATATAGTTTGTTCTTTTATAATCTTTCCGTCAAGGTCTTTTAGAATAAGGGTAGTTTGATCTAAAAGAATATAACTGTTTGGGGTTTGGTTTTTTGGCAAGGAAAGCGAGCCTGCGTTTGCAACGACCACTTCACCCTGTTTTTCTATAAACCCCGTATGAAAATGCCCGTAAATAATAGCGTCGAACTTAGTTTTAGGAAGGTTATCTTTATTGTAAACGTGACCGTGGGTTATAAAAAGCGTTTTATCTTGCGTGGCAATGCAAAGATGTTCAATAAAATCAAACTCTGAAATCATTGTATCTACTTGGCTATCGCAGTTGCCTTTTATTACGATAAGGCTATCTTTTATTCCGTTTAAAACATCCGCCACCTGCATAGGAGAATAGTTTTCAGGCAACGGATTTCTCGGCCCGTGATTATAAATATCGCCGAGCAAAATAAGTTTATCTGCCTTTTCCTTCTTAAAAATCTCTACGATTTTACTAGCGTAGTATTCCGAGCCGTGAAGGTCGGATGCTATTAAATATTTCATAATTCACCTTTAATTAAATCAAACGCCACTTCCCTAGCAATAAGTAAGCCTGCCGACGCGGGAACGAATATCATAGACGGGGGCGAAACCCTGTCTTTCCCTTTTAATTCTTGGCAATCTGGCTCGTCTGAGCAAGTAACCGTTTCGGTGGAAAACACCGTTTTAAGACGGGTTATGCCACGTTTTTTAAGTTCCCTACGCATTACCCTTGCAAGCGGACAACCACTAGTATCGAAAACGTCGCCGACCTGCAATTTAGTAGGGTCGGTTTTTCCGCCCGTACCCATACAAGATATTATCGGAACGCCGAATTCCTTTGCGCGTTTTATTATCTCTATTTTCGCGCTTACCGTATCAACGGCGTCGACAACGTAATCAAAGCCGTTAAAATCGATTTCTTGGGCGGTTTCGGGCAGATAGAACAACTTTATACCCTTAGCGTCTAAATCGGGATTTATAGCGTTTAGACGGGCTTTCATAACGCTTACTTTATCTTGCCCAACCGTATCGGTAGTGGCGATTATCTGCCTGTTTAGGTTGCTTTCACTAACGATATCCCCGTCAACGAAAGTAATACTACCGATACCGCTACGAGCGAGCGCTTCTACCGTATAGCCACCAACGCCGCCTATTCCGAAAACCAACACTTTGGCTTTTTTAAGTTTTTGATAGTTAGAACTGCCAACTAGAAGTTTAACCCTGTCAAAAGCGCCCATTAGAGTAAACGTATGCCCTTTTCTGCGTTTTCTTTAATATGTTCTTCAGACCAAACGGACGATTGAACTTCGCCTATATGCGCCTTTCTTAAAAAGAACATACAAAGTCTTGACTGACCTATGCCACCGCCGATTGTAAGCGGAAGTTTGCCGTTTATAATATCTTGACAGTAGGGATTTTCTAGTTTATCTAGTTCCTTTCTTTTCTTAAGTTGTTTTACAAGGCTAGTCGCATCAACCCTAATACCCATAGAAGAAATTTCAAACGGGATATCAAGTAGGTCGTAATACAAAATTATATCACCGTTAAGTTTCCAGTCGTCGTAGTCTGCCGCTCTTCCGTCGTGCGGTTTTCCGTCTGCCAAATCCCAACCGATTTTATAAAGGAAAATTGCGCCGAACTGTTTTGCAGCCCTACGTTCCCTTTCCTTTCTATCCGTCATAGGATAAAGTTTTTCTAGTTCGGTTGTTGAAATAAAGGTTATTTCTTTGGGTAAGTTATGCTTTAATTCTGGGTATTTATCGTTAACGATTTTTGCCACCTTTAAGATTACCTTATAGATACTTTTAACCGTCTTTTTAAGATACAAGAATTTTCTTTCTTCCTTGGTGATAATCTTTTCCCAGTCCCATTGATCAACGTAAACCGAGTGCATAGCGTCAAGAGTTTCATCACGACGAATTGCGTTCATATCGGTATAAAGGCCGTTATCTGCAGTAAAGCCGTACTTTGCAAGCGCCATTCTCTTCCACATTGCGAGTGACTGCACGATTTCCACTTCTTTACCGATATCAAGCACGTCAAAACGAACGGCGCGTTCAAACCCGTTCAAGTTGTCGTTTAAGCCCGTTTCAGGGAACACGAACAAAGGCGCGGACACCCTAGTCAACTTTAACGCCTTTGCAAGTTCCTTTTCAAAACTGTCTTTTATAAGTTTTATTGCCACTTCCGTCTGTAAAAGATTTAGACGTGACTCGTATTTCATAATTTAACCCTCGTAAAGCGGATATTTTTCTATAAGTTTTTTAACTTCTTGACGAACGGAATCAAAACATTCTTCTTTCTTGTTGATAACTTCGGTAATGAGTTCTGCAACCTTTCTGCAGTCGTCTTCCTTAAAGCCACGGCTAGTAATAGACGGCGTACCGATACGAATACCGCTAGTTACGAACGGTTTTTGCTTGTCGAACGGAATTGCGTTTTTATTTACCGTGATGTTAACTTCGTCGAGCATCTTTTCAAGGTCTTTACCCGTAATATCCTTATCAGAAAGGTCAAGAAGCATCAAGTGGTTGTCCGTACCACCGGAAACTAATTTAACGCCGAGTTCAAGGAATCTTTCGCTCATTGCTTTAGCGTTCTTAACGATTTGTTCTTGATAAGCCTTAAATTCAGGCTTTAACGCTTCGCCGAAAGCAGCGGCTTTTGCAGCGATAATATGCATTAAAGGACCACCTTGAGTGCCTGGGAATACTGCTTTATCAATAATTTTTGCATATTCTTCTTTACAGAGAATCATACCACCCCTAGGACCACGCAAGGTCTTGTGGGTCGTAGTGGTAACGAAGTCTGCGTAAGGTACGGGGCTAGGATGCAAACCGGTTGCAACCAAACCTGCAATGTGAGCGATATCAACCATCATATAAGCGCCAACTTTATCGCAGATTTCTCTAATGCGCTTAAAGTCGAACACTCTAGGATACGCGCTTGCGCCACAAACTAAAATCTTGGGTTTTACTTCTAAAACTTTTGCTTCCAAATCGTCGTAATCAATAGTAGAAGTTTGTTCGGAAACACCGTAGCCTACTGAGTTAAAGTATTTACCCGAAACGGTTACGGGGCTACCGTGAGTAAGGTGACCACCGTGAGCAAGGCTCATACCCATAATGGTATCGCCTGGTTGAAGAACGGCAAAATATACCGCAAAGTTTGCGTTCGCACCACTATGGGGTTGAACGTTTGCGTGGTCTGCGCCGAACAACTTTTTAGCGCGTTCGATAGCGAGTTTTTCCACGATATCTACACATTGACAACCTCCGTAGTATCTGTGTTCGGGGTAACCTTCTGCATACTTGTTGGTAAGCACGCTACCTGACGCCTTCATAACGTTTTCAGAAACGAAGTTTTCACTTGCGATAAGTTCAATATTGTTTCTCTGTCTAGCAAGTTCTTTTTCAAGACCTTCATATAATTCGGGGTCTTGAACTTTGATTGACGTTAAATCCATCATTTTTGTTTTTCTCCTATGTTAACTTTATATTTTTTCTTTATTTTCTATTATTTCCACTATTTTCGGGGCGAAAGCAAAGGCTTTTTTAAGTTTTTTATCTATGAGAGCAAGCACGAAAAACCACAAAACTACAAACCCTACGGCAAGCGCTGCCACCCATATCTCACTCTTTATAAAAAGCGCGTTTATTAATACTGCAAGCCCTATTAAAATTAGCGGAATTAAAAACACTAGTATAGCGCCTAAAAATTTGGTGTCTTTTTCCGTTTCTATTATTACGGTATCCCCAACCATAGCGCCTTTATCGTTAGTTGCAGTAAACTCTATGCTGGACGCGTTTTTGGGAAACAAACACATTCCGCACTTACTGCACTCGTCCTTTTTATCCACCTTTACGGTGGCAAATTTATTTTCCGTCTTAACGACTACGCCTTGTTCTATCATTAGTCTTTTAAGAATTCGCAAAGCGCGTTAAATTTAACTTCCGTTTCGCTACCGTCTGACATCTTTTTGAGTTTAACGATACCTTGTTGAAGTTCGTTAGAACCGACTACGCCAACATATTCTGCGCCGATTTTATCTGCGTATTTAAACTGGGATTTTATACCCCTATTCATATGGTCGAAATCGCAAGGGATTCCGTTCAAACGAAGTTCGGTTGCTACCGAGAAAACCTTTTTGCTTTCTTCTTCGCCCATAGGCGCAAGATATACCTTTACTTTGTTTTCGTTGGGAATTTGTACGCCCGTGTTTTCTAGTAGCATTAAAAGTCTTTCGATACCCATTGCAAAGCCGATACCAGCAACGTCGTTACCGCCTAGTTGCGCGATAAGCCCGTCGTATCTACCACCACCGCAAACCGTGCCTTGCGCGCCGATATTTTCCGAAACGAATTCAAAAACCGTTCTCGTATAATAATCTAGCCCGCGAACTATTCCGCTATCTACCGTATATTCAACGCCTGCTATCTCTAATAGGCTTTTAACCTTTTCAAAGTGTTTTGAACAGTCTTCGCAAATATAATCTAAAATCTTTGGCGCGTTTGCAGTTATCTTCTTGCAGTTGTCGTTCTTGCAGTCCAAAACTCTCATAGGGTTCTTTTCCAGCCTATCTTTACACAACTCGCACATATCGTTTACGTTTTGGTTAAGGTATGCCTTAAGCGCGTCTTGATACTTCTTTCTGCAATCTTTACAACCGATACTGTTAATATATAGTTTGATATTTTTAATGCCTATATTATCTAAAAAAGTTTTGGCAAGAAGAATTACTTCAGCATCTATATTAGCGTCGGTTGCGCCCAAAAATTCCACACCGAACTGGTGGAATTCCCTAAGCCTACCTGCTTGCGGGCGTTCGTAACGGAAACATTGTGTAATATAGTAAAGTTTTGCAGGAAGGGCGCTTTGGTGCATGCCGTTTTCAATAAACGCTCTTGCTACGCCTGCCGTACCTTCCGGCTTTAAGGTGATACTTCTATTCCCCTTATCGAAGAAGGTGTACATTTCCTTGTTTACAATATCCGTAGTTTCGCCAACGCCACGCAAGAACACTTCGGTATGTTCAAAGGTGGGCGTGCGAATTTCGTTCGCACCGAAAACCTTTGCCGTTTTTCTTGCCGTGTTTTCTATAAACTGCCACTTATAACTATCTTGGGGCAGTACGTCTTTCGTGCCTTTTGGTATGTTTATCATTGCTATTTCCTTACAATATATATTTTTTAAGGTCTTTTGTCTTTGTTTCCGTGCCGAGTTTTTCGTTTACGTAAGCGCTATCGATTATTACTTCTTGCGCCATACTATCACCACCGGCGTTAAAAGATACGTCTTCTAAAAGATTTTCCATTACGGTATGCAAGCGCCTTGCGCCGATATCTTCGCTAGTAGCGTTCATTTCTTCGGCAATGGTTGCTATTTCTGCAATTGCGTCGTCGGTAAATTTAAGTTCCACACCGTCAACTTTTAGTAGGGTTGCATACTGAATAGTTATGGCGTTTCTAGGCGTGGTTAAAATATCGATAAAGTCTTGCTTTGTAAGGCTATTTAATTCCACGAGAATAGGAAATCTGCCTTGAAGTTCGGGGATAAGGTCGCTTACCTTTGAAACGTGGAAAGCGCCCGCTGCGATAAAGAGTATATAGTCGGTCTTTATAGAGCCGTATTTGGTCATTACGGTAGAGCCTTCTACGATAGGAAGAATATCCCTTTGAACGCCTTCTCTAGAAACGTCTTGCCCACCGCTGTTTTTGCCTTTTGCTGCAATTTTATCTATTTCGTCGATAAAGATTATACCTTCATTTTCCGCGCGACGAATTGCTTCTTCGTTAACCGAATCTTTATCGATAAGTTTATCGGCTTCTTCATCTAAAAGAAGTTTTCTTGCTTCTTTTACCGTAAGTTTTCTCTTCTTACGCTTTTTAGGCATAAAGTCGCCGAATATACTACCTATACTTATTTCACCACCACCCGGAACGAGTTCCATAGGCTTGGGATTATCTGCTATTTCTATTTCTACGATTTCGTTATCGTAGTAGCCTTTTTTAAGACCTTCTAAAATATTCTTTTCAAAGATATCTTGCGGGGTTTCGCCCTTATCCATCTTTCTTATTTCGGCAACGATTTTTGCAAGTTTTGCATCTACCGCCGCCCCTGCCTTTTCGGTTACCCTTTTAAAGCGTTCTTCTTTTACTAGTCTTACCGAACACTCTACCAAATCTCTAATCATAGACTCTACGTCTCTGCCTACGTAGCCCACTTCGGTATATTTAGTGGCTTCAACCTTAACGAAAGGCGCGCCAACGAGTTTTGCAAGACGCCTTGCTATTTCCGTTTTACCCACGCCCGTAGGCCCTTTCATTATGATATTTTTAGGGGTAATCTCTTCCATTTCCGCCAAAGAGAGTTGACTTCTTCTATATCTGTTGCGAAGGGCTATTGCAACTGCTTTTTTAGCGTTCTTTTGTCCGATTATATATTTATCGAGTTCGTTTACTATTTGTTTAGGACTTAAATTCATATCTTATCTCCTTAAAGAACTTCGCAAATGATATTATCGTTAGTAAATACGCAAATTTCGCTTGCT
>JAFTIK010000064.1 GCA_017456945.1 Clostridia bacterium | reverse complement strand
GTTCGGACGACGCGCTTTCAAACTTTTACGGCGTAACGGGGAAAACTCGCACCCTTTTCGATCTTTTGGGTGAACACACGGTAGTAATTATCGACGAGCCTCAAAGGGTTTATGAAATAGCAGAACTTAATCAAAGAGAGTTTGAAGAACGATTTAAGTCTTTATATTCAGACGGCGCGTTTTTTTCCTTTCAGTCGGAAAATTTTTCGGGGCTAGAAAATCTAATAGAAAATATTAAAAAGCATAGAGTTTGCGGTATGCAAAACTTATCCACGGCGATAAGGTTTTTCAATCCGCTAAAAATAATAAACCCACAATGCGGTGGGGTTATAGACTATCAACTAGATTTTAAGGAAGTTTTTACCGATATAGAAAACTGGGTGAGAACGGGCTATTCGGTAACCGTTTGCACGGCTACTGCAAAGCGCGCGGACGATTTAAGGTACGAACTTTCAATAAGAAATTTGGGCTCGTCTATAAATTCTGATAAACCGCTCGGCGGTATCCAAATTAGCACGGAAAAACTTTCCCGCGGGTTTATTTTCCACGAAGAAAAAGCCGTTTTGTTAGGTAGTGGCAATCTTTACGCCAAACCTACCGTTCAAAAACGGTTAAAAAGCAAAAAGCAAGTCTTTTTCTCTGCGCCCGAAACGGGTGATTACTGCGTTCACGAAACGCACGGCGTAGGTAGAGTTTTAGGCAGTAAAAAGATTTCTTCTACCGAAGGCACTAAAGATTACGTAGCGGTAGAATACGCTGGCGGGGATATACTTTACGTTCCCGTAGAACAGATGGATATTCTTACTCGTTACCTAGGTAGCGAAAAGAAACCCCGTCTTTCAAAAATCGGTGGCAAAGACTTTGAAAGAATAAAAAACAACGTAAAAGAAAGCATTAAAAAGATGTCTTTCGACCTAAAACAACTCTATCGTGAGCGTGACGAGATGAAAGGGTTTAAGTTTCAAGCAGACGACGAGTTGCAAAAGGTTTTTGAAAGTTCTTTTCCGTTTGAAGATACACCCGATCAAGCCTTGGCAAACGAAGATATCGAAAAGGATATGACTAGTGGCAAGGTTATGGATAGGCTAGTCTGTGGCGACGTTGGGTTTGGTAAGACTGAAGTGGCGTTTAGGGCGGTTTTCCGCGCTATAATAAACGGCAAACAAGCGGTAATGCTTGCCCCGACTACGATACTAGCAGAACAACATTTTAATACGGCTTGCGAGCGCTTTAAGGATTTTGGCATAAAGATTGCTTGCCTTAATAGGTTTAAGTCGCCAAAGCAACAAAAACAAATACTCGAAAGCCTTAAAAAAGGGGAAATAGAGTTTATTATAGGCACGCATAGGCTATTAAGCAAAGACGTTGAATTTAAGGATTTGGGGCTTTTGGTGCTAGATGAAGAACAGCGTTTCGGCGTAGAGCATAAGGAAAAAATCAAAACTCTAAAGAAGAACGTAGATGCCATTACGCTAACTGCAACGCCTATTCCTAGAACTTTGCATATGTCGCTATCGGGCATACGTTCAATTAGCACTATTAACACTCCGCCCAAAAAGCGACTTCCCGTTCAAACGTACGTTACGGAGCAAACTGATACGCTTATAAAAGACGCCGTTACCCGTGAAGTTAACCGTGGTGGGCAGACTTTTATCTTATATAATCGTGTAGAAAGCATATTTAATTTTGCCGATCGAGTAAGGGCATTAATGCCAGACTTAAAAATCACCGTAGTTCACGGTCAAATGGATGAAAAGGTGTTGGAAAATAGTATTATGGCGTTTTACCGTGGGGAAAGCGACGTGCTTATTTCTACCACCATAATAGAAAACGGCATAGATTTGCCAAAGGCTAATACTTTAATCGTAATCGACGCCGATAAACTAGGTCTTTCAACCCTTTATCAGTTAAAGGGAAGAGTAGGGCGTAGCGATAGGCTAGCGTACGCTTATTTTACCTTTCAACGTGATAAAATTCTTACGGATACGGCGTTTGAAAGGTTAAACGCAATCGTAGATTTTACCGAAATGGGTAGTGGCATAAAGATTGCAATGCGCGATTTGGAAATTCGTGGCGCTGGCAATATTTTAGGGGCAGAACAACACGGGCATATGGATAAGATAGGCTACGAACTGTACTCAAAACTGCTTAAAGAAGAACTTACGGGTGTAGAAGAAGTCGTTCCTGAACTAGACATAAGGGTTACGGCGTATATTCCCGACGCGTATATGGAAAGCAATACCAAGCGTATGGATGCCTATAAGGAGATAGCCGAACTTTCTTCAAAAGAAGAAGAGTTAGAGTTCGTTTCAACCGTTACCGAAGCGTACGGGCCTTTCCCGAAAGAAGCGGAAAATCTGCTTAATATCGCAATGGTAAAAGCGCTTGCAATGAAATTTAAGGTTAGCAAAATAACTGTTACGAAATCGCTAGTAGGGCTAGAGTTTTCCAGTCTAAACGCGTTAGCTGATAAACGACTAGGTTTAGCAATGCAAGAGTTTTCCGATACCGTGTGGCTAAACATGGCGGAAAAACCCGTCGTAGAATTTAAGAGAGATTTTATGGATAATTCGGCAATGCTTAAAACCGTGCGAGAATTTTTGGCGTTTGCAAGTGGCAATTAAATAAAAAATACCTAGATAATCGCATAAAAAACCGAAAAACGTTTGCAATTTTTTTAAGTATAGTATATACTTAATGGGTATAGTGAAAATTTACGTCTCTAAAGGGAGATATTATGAGAAAACTTTTTGTATCAATAGCAACTATTATTTTATCCGTTATAATGTGTATGACGGCGCTCAGCGGTTGTAAACTTATTACCACCGACGTAGATAGGGATATGAAGCAGGTTGTCGCTTCCGTTCAAATAGATAAGAACGCGCCTATGGAAAAGATCTATAAGAAAGATATGATTATGGCGTACCTTAACTACGGCTACGTTTACGAGCAGTACTACGGTCAAACAAGAAAACAGGTTTTTGAAGACATTATCGATAGCCTAGTTCAAACTAGAGTATTCGTTCAAAGCGCAATTAAAACCTTACAAGAAGATCCTGCTAACGTTAAGAATAGTTCGGAAGAAGACGTTTGGTCGGCAGCAAGATATCTTGACGCAAAGGATACTGAAGAAGCGCTTTATAACACCTATAAGACATTTAACGACCTTATCGAAAGTTACGAAACTAAAAACGAAAGCGATAAGTTCTCTGAAACTCTTTCAGAAGAAGTAAGAGCAACTCCTACCAACGCCGCTAATTTCGTAGAAGATGAAGATAAGACCGAATACGTAGCAAAGGGTATAGACGTAAATTCTACGCCAGCCCGTCGCGAAGCGTATAGTAAGGTTATCAAACTTATGAAAAATAACGGTATCTTAGGCAACTATAAAGGCGACATAAAAGAAACCGATTATTATAAACAAACCTTAAAGAACAACCAAGAACAAATTCTTCTTCGTAATTTTGAAAATGCAAAAACTGATGCCGTAAGAGCAAAATACGATATGGCAAAACTCCAAACGATTTTTGCTGAAAAACTTGAAAAGTTAGGTGAAATGACTAACGCAGAATTCGTTGAAAAACTTTCTTCTGCAACGGTTAGCGATCCTATGCTTGTAGGTCACAAAGGTAACTACGGTTACGTTTACAACTTGCTTTTAGGCGCAAGCGAAGTTCAAACTGAAAAGATTAACGCTCTCGATTCTAACCTTTCTATTGCAGAAAGAGCAGAAAAGAGAAGGGAAATTCTCGAAGCAACCACCGTTAAGGATTTGCGTTCTACTTGGATTTTAAGCGGTTACGATTTTGATGCTAACACTAAGAAATTCAAGGGGGATTACGCTTTCTTGTCAGAAAGTATTCCTTTCCAAGGGGAGGTTGAATTAGTTCAAGAAAAGACTGAAGACACTAATGCGAAATATAAAGTAACGTCGCTTAATGAAAGCAGTTTGGAAGAGTTTATATCCTATATGGAATCTTACGTTTACGGTGCAAACGTACCTACTGTTCAAACTAGCCCGCTCGGCGCGTCTGTTTATAGAAAGGCAGAAAGCAACGTGGAAATCGCTGATTACGAAAAGAAAATTAACGAATTATTGTTTGCTTTCTCTACCGACGCAGGTTCGCTTAACACTTATAAGGGTTACGCAGTTAAACCTATTCCAGACGGGGCTGATAAAGAAGAATATATGCAAGAATTTGCCGACGGGGCAAGGGAACTTCTCGGTATGGGCAAATCTAGTTATATGGTAGTTGCAACCGATTACGGTTATCACGTAATGTTCTATTCTAAGCTTTACGATAATAGCGTATTTACTAACTACAGCTCTTTAGAAAGTTACCTTACCGCTGAATACGGCAATAAAACTTGGTCAGATGAACTTGCAACGATACTTGCAAACTGGAACGACGAAGATGCAATAAAGGCTTACAAGAATAATTATCTCTATTTGTTCCTTGAAACAGCAAGTTCTGCAGAAGTAACTTCTACCCTTGAAAAATATCGTAGAGATACTCTTAACGCTTACGTTTACGAAAACGATAACTACGTTAAAGTATATGAAAGCAGATACTCTGATTTGTGGTAGTGATAAAAGGCAAGACGCAATGCGTTTTGCCTTTTCAAATGATTTATGATAATTTATTTAGATACTGAAACTAGTGGTTTAAGACCGGGGCAAATTTGCCAACTTTCATACGTTATGCAAGATAGGGAAAACACCTTTGCAAAAAACTTTTTCTTTACCGTTGATAGCGTAGAATACGGCGCGTATATGATACACGGCTTTTCGGTAGAAAAACTTAAAAGTTTATCAAAGGGGAAGCGTTTTTCCGACTGTGTTGACGAGATAAAGAAAGACTTTGAAAGTTGTGATTTGCTAGTGGCGCATAATACTTCTTTCGATATGATGTTTTTAAGGGCAGAGTTTGAAAGAGTAGGGGAAATTTTGCCTATAAAAAAAGATTTTTGTTCAATGAAAAGCACTACGCCCATATGTAAACTTGCAGGTCGTAGAGACGGGTATAAATATCCAAAACTTACCGAATTGTGCGCTTATTTTAAGATTTCCAATAGGGATATTTTAGATAGTATGAAAATTTTGTTTAAGGAAAAAGCAGGCTTTCACGACGCGCGCTTTGATACCACGGCAGTTTATCTTGCAATGAATATAGGTATGGAAACTGAAAGGGAACTTTTTTCTCTTAAGGAGTATTTATGATAAAACTAGAAACGCATTGTCACACCCTATACGGTAGTCATTGCGGTTTGGCAGACGCCAAAAGTATAGTAAATAGGTATTCTGAAGAAGGATATAACGGCGTAGTTATAACCAACCATTTTAACGAGCGAGAGTTTAACACTTATAAAGGTGAAAACAAAAAGCAAAAACTAGACTTTTATTTTTCTCTTTACGAAGAAGTTAAAGAACTTGGCGAAAAAAGGGGGTTAAGGATTTTTCTTGGCTCGGAAATACTTGCCGTAACGGGTGAAGAATATCTTATTTACGGGTTCGATAAGTCCTTGTTTTACGATAATAAACCACTTTATCAAATGACGCAAGAAGAGTTGTTTAGATTAGCGGAAAAGAACGGGTGTTTCCTTTATCAATCGCACCCCTTTAGGGTAAAAGTACCCCGTCGTGGTACGATTGAATATTTACACGGCGCGGAAAGTTTTAACGGGCATTTTCACCACGAAAGCAACAATCACTTAGCAAAAAAATGGTGTGAAGAGAATAATTTAATAGGTATATCTGGCACGGATTTTCATACGCCAAACCAACCTATTACCGCAGGTATCTTTACGCCCGACTACGTAAAAGATGAAAAATCTTTGGTCGAATGCTTGTTTAAGAGAGATTTTTCCCTTTATTGTGACGAGAAAAAATATAAAGTTGAACTTGAAAAATTTATGAAGGAAAAGGAAAAAATATGCAAATAGAATTTACAAACGTAGCGTTTACAATATTATCTTTAATAGCGCTTGCAATTCCGGGGTTTATTCTTGCAAAAACCGGCTTGCTTGGCGATAAAGCAGATAGCGCTCTATCAAACGTGGTTTTATATGCATGTCAACCCGCGTTAGTGTTTATAGGGTTTCAAGGAAAAAACTATTCGCCTGAAATAGGTGTTAATATGCTTATTACCGCAGGGCTTGCTTTTGCAATTCACTTGATAATGGCAGGTATTATGGCGGTATGCGTAAGGAATAAAGATAACGATGCAAAGCTTAACTGTTTGCGTTTTGCAAGTATTTTCGGCAACTGTGGCTTTATAGGTTTGCCTATGATACAGTCGCTTTTTAGTGGTCAAGATTGCATAGGTGAAGCGGTTATTTATTGTGCGGTAATGATAGCGGTGTTCAATATTCTCACTTGGACGCTTGGGGTTTATATTATTACAAAAGACATAAAAAACGTTTCGTTTAAAAAGATCTTGCTTAATCCAACTATCATTGCCGTCGTTTTAGGTTTCATGGCGTTTGTTTTGGCAAAAGTTCCGCTAGTCGATCTTTGTGTTGAAGGCTCTTTTGGCGACGTTTTCGTTACCAAAATGATGAACAGCGTAACCCTTGTTGGCAACGCCGTAACCCCCGTTTCTATGATGGTAATAGGGTTTAGGCTTGCAAGGGTAGATATGAAAACCGTATTTATGAATAAACTAGGTTACGTAGATAGTTTTTTTAAACTTATCGTGGCAACTATCGTTACAATGCTCGTAGTAACTTTCTTGCCTATATCTTCGGTAATAAAATACGTGTTGTTCTTCTTGTTCGCAATGCCTTCTGCAACTAGCACGGCTCTATTTGCCGTTAAGTTTGGTAGCGATGCTAACTCGTCGTCAATCATGGTGCTTTTAAGTTCTATTTTATCTATAGCAACCATACCTTTAATGTTCTTGTTATATACGGGCGTATTCGGGGCGTTTATTTAATTGAAAAAAATAAAAAGGCTTGCAACTTTTTTGTTGCAAGCCTTTTTCGTTTATAAGTTTATTATCATCAAAACACCGCTAATAATCATTGCAATATAAATTATTTTTTTCAATAAATTGCCGTTAAGTTTATCAAATACTAGTTTTCCAACCGTGTCGCCGATTAAGCACCCAAGCAGTCCTATTGCAGTATAAATAAGTAGTTCTAAATAAAAAAGCCCGTTGATTATTCTAAATATTGTAGCGTATATATTAGTTATACAAAAATAAAACTGAATTCCAGCGAAATAACTTTTATTATCGCTCGTTGCGTTGGTTAGATACAAAACTATAGGTGGTCCACCCGTGGAAAACAACCCGTTAAGCGCGCCCCCGATAGCGCCGACCGTAACCCCTTTAACTATTGACGGGCGGAACTTTATTTTATTATTAAGAAACAGAAAGAACAAACTTAAAGCAATTAAAACCGAGCCTAGTAAAATATAGAAAACTCGTTGTGATACTGACGCCGAAAAATATACGGCGATAGGTATTAC
>JAFTIK010000063.1 GCA_017456945.1 Clostridia bacterium | reverse complement strand
TTCAAAATAGTATATAACGTAAACGGAAAAGAGGAAACCATTAAACTTGAAGAGCTTGAAAGTTCAACCTTGTTTTCAAATGGTGCACCAAAAGAGTTCGAGTTAAACCATTAGGTTTGATGCGAACTCTTTTTTATTATGCAAAGTAATAAAAGGGACTTGAATTAGGAACTAGCAAACTTGTTTGCGTATTCGCCAAAGGCGAAAAAATAGTCCAGTGGACTATTTTGTGGGAGGCTCGAGAGAAGCAAGTCCCTTTATCCGCACCATAAAACAAAAGAGAACGAAGAAATCGTTCTCTTTTATTTTGCCGTCCCCAAAAAAGACTTGAACCGTGGGGGTTCAATCCACTAGCGTGGGACGGCAACCCTTTTGTCGCTGTGCGACATTTCCCCTAATAGGGGAATCCCCCTTTATCCTCACCAAAAGAGTTCGAGTTAAACCATTAGGTTTGATGCGAACTCTTTTTTATTATGCAAAGTAATAAAAGGGACTTGGCGTTAGTTATCGTAGTGTGGTGGAGACACATTAAGGAGAAAAAGTATTTTACAACAAAAAGAGCGACCTTTCTAGGTCGCCTTTTTATTTAGCCGTTGTTGGAAACGAGATTGATTGCATAAACTGAATAGTCTTTCTTTTCAAGCGAAGGGATTTCCCTAAATCCTTGACCGATATTACAGTTGTTTTCAACCATCTTTCTTTGAAGTTTAGCAATGTCGAGATTGCGAAGGGTTACGTCTTCTTTAAGAGAGAGCGCGCAAGCCGTACCAGCGGCTTCGCCCATAGCCATACAGCACATAACGAGTCTAGTACCACTTTGACCGGGAACGTCGGTGGAAATGTTTCTGCCCGCTGCGAGAACGTTTTCTAAACGTATGGGTAGAAGCGAACGATAGGGAATATCGTAGTAATAAAGAGCGTTGGGGTCTAATAATTCCTTCATATTGATACGCTTGATTCCGTCTTCGGGCGGTAATTGAGAGCCCCAACCCGCTCTGTTGGAAATATAAGCGACTTCGCCGTTAGGAAGAGTGCCTTTAAACCATTTTAGGTTGCCAACGGCGTCAAAACCGTGAATGTCGAACCCGTGGTAACTGATAGCGATAACGTCGTCAAAGCGAGCAGCGGTAGCAATGTCCATACCCGTAAAGCGGTATTCGCCTACTATTCTACGACTTTCGCGAACGCCTAAAAGGCTACCCGTGTAAGAGAGATAACTGTTTTGGAAACCAGGAACTGTTTCCTTAATCCACTTAGCAAGAATTTCGCATTGTTCTCTACCTTCAATATACATGCGAGTAAGGTCTTTATTTTGGCAAGGGAAACAATTTCTAGAATGAGCGAAACAAATGCTAACTTCGTCTTTGCCACAATGTTCGGGTCTGTCGGGAATATGGGTTAACCAGTTTAAGTGGTTATCGATAGGGGGCAACTTGCCGTCGTTAATAGCGTTGGTTATCAAGTTAATCCACTTATGGTCGGTCAAGAACAACTGACTCTTAGTGTATTCGTCCATATCTACGCCACCCAAAACGAATTCCAACGAACAACCCATACTCATATGGTCTTTTTCTCTACCAACTTCTACTTCGCCACCTGCAAAATAAACGAGATCGGAATCGCCAGAAGCATCAACAAAGCGCTTGCCCATAACGGCGCGTCTGCCTTCTTTGGTGTGAATTACAACCCCTTTAACAACGTTGCCATCTACGATAGTATCGACTAACGGCGTAACCAAAAGGGTTTCGACCCCTGCTTCTTGGCACATACGGTCGAGTAAAAGTTTATGTTTTTCGGGGTTAGAGTTTCTTTTTCTTAACCCGTTCATTTCTTCTAGGCGATTGAACATATCCGTGCCTATACCCGACAAGAAATCGAGCGGGATATTTACTAGCCCCATAGTTGCAAGCCCACCGAGCGCCGAAGTGTTTTCAATGATAATTGTTTTAGCGCCTGCTCTGCCCGCGGCTAGCCCTGCGCCAACACCCGCCATACCACCACCTACTACGACTACGTCGTATTCGCCGTAAACGGGAATAGTTTGGCTACCGATTACTAGATTTTCACCTTCATACTTTAACTGTACCATAATTTTCTCCTTATTTATCTTCTTGAATTTCTATTTTTACTATTGCGCCTGGTTGGCAAGAGTTATAACACATGCCACAGCCTACGCATTTTTCTTGATTAATTTTGGCAGATACGTCTTCAATAAGTTGAATTGCTTGCATAGGGCAAGAATACAAACAAGTCATACAAAGCGCGCAACCACCTGCTACTTCATACCTAAATTTTTTAGCCATTTTTCTTCTCCTTAAAAACTAAATTTGTTTAAGCGCAAATTCCATCTGCGCGAAAATTCTCATAACGTCAAGCCCGTCTTCAAGATCGGTAAGGTCGGTAACGTCTATTCTTTCGCCCTTAAAAGTCGGGGGAAATACGTCTTGCAAGGTAAGCCCGTCGGGAATTGCCTTGCCCGTAATAGTAAACACCAAACGGTCAACGTCAATGCTTTGGCTGGGCAATTTAACCGATCTGTTTTCTAATAGTGGTATAACATCTTGTTCTACGAACTTTTTGCAAGGCGCAAGGTTTAACTGCTTACATAAAAATTCTGAAATAAGCGCGCGGTCTTCTTCAGCCCAAGGGTGCTTAGTGTCGGTAAGTTCAAACCTAAAATTTTCTTGCGCGCCGAGCAAGGCGTAAACGCTTTTAACCTTGCGCGCGTTCTTTTGCGCTAGCGGTTTGGGTATTAAATCGTCGTTTTTACCTTGTGATAAAAGCATGGGCTTAGGGGCGAATAGCGAAAGTATTTCCCACATTTCCATAGAGTTTTTTCCACACTTAAAAAGATTGCAAGCGCAATGGACTTTTTCTTTTGAAAGCACGTAAGAAAATTCGCTTGGATAACCGCTTATAGCCACGGCTTTAAGTTCGGGGGCAAGGGCTGTTAAGAATAGGGTAAGCGTGCCACCGCCGGAGTTTCCACACGCGCAAATATTTTGTTCATCAAATTTTGTGTGCGCCTTTATCGCACGAATTAGCGCAATCGTTTCCGCAACTATAAGACCTTGCAAAGTAAGCCCTGTGTAAAAGGGGGAAAGGGTTTTCCAGTGCCCCATAAATTCACGGTCGCCCTGCCCGATATTATCGGGAACAATTACCGCCGTTTTGCTTTTTGCAAGCCTATGCGCCATTAGAGAGTAACTTTCGGTAAGCCTACCCGATTTTCCGTGCCCACACAAAATTAAAACTACGGGAACGGGGCGGTCGGTTTTCGGTATCATTACGGTTGAAACCCCGTAAACGTTTTTCCAAGTTTGATAGGTTACTTGGTATTCTACGTATTCGCCGTGGTCGCGCTCGCTAACTACTTTGCCGTTGGTAATCGCGGGAATAAGATGGTCGCTAAAACATAGCATTTTCTTAACCCCGTCGATAACGTTATTTTTTTGCTCGTCGGTTACGGGCGGGCAAAAGGGCTTTTCCAATTTAACCCTTGCAAACCTTTTTTCGTATTCGTCGAACACTTGCGCAACGCTGATAGGTG
>JAFTIK010000062.1 GCA_017456945.1 Clostridia bacterium | reverse complement strand
GAACCGTTTTCTACGATTGCGTACATTTTAATACCTCCTGCTAACCAGTCTCGCCGAATATTTTTTGGGGTGTGTTTGCACACTTAAAATAACCCCTATCGAGCGGCTACCGTGTTATTTTACAATATTGACGATAAAATGTCAAACGTTTTAGCATAATTTATTCAACCTTTCACAAACTATTTTTAAATATTTTATTTAAGGAGAATTATTTATGAACTTTGACGATTATAATCTTAAAGCGCTTGAAGCCACATATAAAAACGCGCGTTTAGCAATTGATAGTATTTCCGATATAATATCTTCCGTTAAAAACGAAGAACTAAAGAAGGAAATTCTTTCGCAAAACGAAGGCTACCAAAAATTTTTGGGTGAAATTACTAAATTTATGACTGAAAACTCTATTGAAATTAGTAAGATTAACCCCTTTCAAAAGGCTATGATGTGGTCTAGCATCAAAATTAAAACGCTGTTTGACGACAGTAAAAACAACATTGCCGAAATGATGATTAAGGGAACGACGGTTGGCATAAACGAACTTACTGCAATGCAGAACGAAAGTTCTAACCTTGAACCCGAAATTAAAGATTTCGTTAGCAAACTTTTGGCGCTTGAAGAAAAATATAACGAAAACTTAAAAGAGTTTCTTTAAGATTAAAAACGACGGTTTGTCCGTCGTTTTTCTTTTATTTAAGCGTGTTTCCACTTGGGAATACCAGAAGAAGTATCCCAAAACTCGCTACTAAAAGTAGCAAGACTTTCCGAACTGATAACGCTTGCTAATTCCGTTTCAGTTCTGCAAAGTTTGTAGGTAGGTCCGCTAACGCCTGCGGAAATTCCTTTAGCCGTTTGAGATACAGCGTAAACGTGTTCGCCTGCAAACTGCCCACCCCTTGCAACGGCGTAATACTTGTTATCTTCATTAAATTCAATATCAATCATTACGTTATTAAGGGTTAAAGTGCCTGCGGAGTTACCGAAACCACATGCAACCCCACCGTCTTTTTTACAAGCGGTAACGTAGCCGTCTAAATATACGTTTTCAAAGACGTTTCGACCGTTGGTTTTCCAGTAAAGAATTGCCCTATGGTCGTCACTTTCCATAGTTTTAACGTTAACGAAACCGATATTCTTTATGGTAGCGCCCCATATAGCCCAGAACATACCGTTTTTGCCCGAAGTAAAGTTTTTAATACTGTAACCCTGCCCGTCTAGTTCGCCTGCAAAATATCCGTAATAAGTGCCGTTTCTCGTGGCGAAATTCATACCGTTATTGCAGTCTATATCGTTAGTTAAAACTGCGTAGTATTCAATTAACGAACCTTCGCCCGACTCTTGAATTTTTTCAATAAAAGTTTCAAGGTCGTTCATACTACCTAATTTCATATCTACGGCTTTATAGCCCGAAACGGTAAGAAGTAAGTTTTTGCCGTTGTTAACGACGAGAAGGGTTAAATCGTGTTCGCCCTTTTGCATCTTTGCGCATGGTATTCTTACGATAGAATTCAACTCAGTATATTCAGGGCAATTATCGCCGTATAAAACGAACTTAACGCTACTTCCTTGCAAATCGTAGTCTGCAAGATTAAACTGAAGGATTTCGCCCGTTGCGTAAACTTTCCTTTCTGATAAAGTTTTGTTTTGTACTTCACAACCGAAATATACGCTTAACCCACTATTAAAGTTAGAGTGCCAACCACTTGGACGAGTTGAAACCGTGGTGTATATTGCAAGTTGTTCGTCACAATCCTTAAAAACTTCTTCTTGCATACTCGTAACAGACGCGGGAATTTCAGCGATACGAAGAGCGGTACAGCCTTGGAAAGCCAAAGAGCCTATTTGAGATATGTTTGCCCCTTCTTCAAATATGATGGTCTTTAAACTTTGACAATTTGCAAAAGAGCCCGAAGGAATAGCGTTTAATTTTTTAGGAAGAACTATCGTTTCTATTTTTTTACAAGAAACGAAAACGGCGTCACCCAAATTTTCTAGAACAGAACCTTCTTCAAACTCTAAATTTTCAAGAGAAACACAATCATAGAAAGCATTATCCAAGATAATATTAACAGTTTTTGGAACGATAAATTTATTTAAAGAAGAACAACCCGAAAAAGCTGCAAACCCGATATAAGTAGGCGCGCAATTTTCAGCAAAATATACGTATTTGAGTGTTTCAGAAGAAAACTTGCCTATACCAGTAACAGTTTTACCTTCAAAACTACTAGGAATAGTTATGGTTTCAAGTTGTTCAAAAACCCCGTCGTTACCTTCTATTTCTCCACTATCGGAAATTTTGAATATAGCGTTCCATTTAGCCTTAAATTCTACGTTGGTTTTATAGCGCCAAATGGTATCGGTCGCCTTCAAGTTGTTGTAATACCAACCATCGAAAACGTAACCATCTTTTACAGGCTCGCCTGACGGAAGTTTAAACTTTTTACCATATTCTGCCTTTTGTTCACCAAACGCACCACTACCACCGTCAAGATTATAGGTTACCGTGTATTTATCACCCGAGCCACCTTTATCCCCGTTTGAACATGCGGAAAGCGAGAACAATACAAGAAATGCAAACAATGAAACTAAAAGTATTTTTAAGATTTTGTTTTTCATTATTTTCCTCACTCGTTATATTTTATCTAAAATATAATAACATAATATTGCAATAAAAACAACATCAATTTAATTTTATTTTATTTTTTACCTAAAAAAGCACCGATTTTACATCAGTGCTTTTTTAAAAGTCGTGTTTTTAAATAAAATTACTTCTTTTCAACGAGAACTTTTTTAAGACGAGCAAATCTGGGAAGACCATCTTCTTTCTTCATATTTACTTCGCCTTGGATAAGCGGAAGTGCGTATTTAACGAATTCATCTGAAATACCCGTACCGTCGTTGATAATCCATTCCATAGGAACGGTCTTTTCGGTGTTTGCTGCAAGTTCCAAAGGAAGAAGTTTATATTCGCATTGGTATTTATCCCCTTCTTTTCTAGCGTAGCAAACCATTTTGTCAGTTTCGCCATTTACTGCTGCGCGAACTGCTTGTTTACCTGCTTCAAAAGTTTCTTCAACGTCGGTTGCGCTTGCGCAATGGGCTGCGCATCTTTGCATTAAAGAAAGTTCAACTGCCCTTACCTTAGAGCCGGTTTCCGCCTTGATAACGTTAGAAAGAGTTGCGGCTACGCCACCTAATTGAGCGTGACCAAAACTATCTCTAGCCCCTGCTTGACCGAGCGCTTCACATACGAGAACGCCGTCTTTATTCTTAATACCTTCAGAAACTACTGCGATACATTTATTGTTGTTTTTAGCCATAACGTTCTTAACGTCTTTAACGAACTTATCCACGTCAAAAACAACTTCGGGAAGATAAATTAGGTCTGCGCCCAAGCCTTTAGCGTTAGCGAGTTGAGCGGCTGCAGTAAGCCAACCTGCGTTTCTACCCATAACTTCGATTACGCATACCATAGGCGTATCGTAAACCTTTGCATCAAGGTTGATTTCCATAATAGAAGTTGCAATATATTTTGCAGCAGATGCAAAGCCTGGGCAATGGTCGGTACCAAATAGGTCGTTATCGATAGTTTTAGGAACACCGATAACGTTCATTTCATAACCCGATTTAGCCATGTATTTGCTGATTTTGTTACACGTATCCATACTATCGTTACCACCGTTATAGAAGAAGTAACGAACGTCGTATTTCTTGAAAACTTCAAGTAATCTCTTGTAATCGGTATCGTCAACGTCTGCGTCTTTGAGTTTATATCTTACAGAGCCCAAAGCAGAAGAAGGCGTATTCTTCAAAAGAAGAAGTTCTTCCATATCTTCTTTAGAAATGTCGTACATTTCTTCGTTAAGTATACCCCTAATACCGTGCGCCGCGCCGTAAACGTTGGTAATCATATCAGAATTCAAACCTTCGATAAATACGCCTGCTGCGCTTGCGTTAATAACCGACGTAGGACCGCCGGACTGTGCGAATATCAATGCACCTTTTAACCCTTTCATTTTAATTTCTCCTTTTTATGTAAAACTATTTTTTATAACTAATTAGATACTTAGAACTTGCGCTATATCGTAAAGACGCTTATCGAATTTCTTTTCGGCTTTACCCACTTCAGAGAAGGGAACGGTTATTACTTTATTATCTCTTATACCGATAGCGCAACTATCAGCCCCTTGCTTTAAGAGTTCAACTGCCTTATAGCCAAATCTTGCGGCTAAAACACGGTCTGCCATGTTGGGCGAACCACCGCGTTGGATATATCCAAAGTTGGTTACCTTAACCCCTATTCCGCTCTTGCTTTGGATATGTTTTACTATTTCTTCTCTATCACCTGCGCCTTCTGCAAGAATTATCATATTTGAAGTTTTGCCACGAAGATAACTCTTTTTAATTGACGACGCTATCTTATCTAAATCGTAAGGTATTTCGGGAACGAGAACGTATTCCGCGCCACCAGCAACACCTGCGTACAAGGCTATATCTCCACAGTTTCTGCCCATAACTTCTAAAAGCCCTACTCTATCGTGAGAGTGCATAGTATCGCGAAGATTGTTTATCGCCCAAAGCACGGTGTTTACCGCCGTATCGAAACCAACCGTGTAATCGGTATATGCAAGGTCGTTATCTATAGTGCCTGGGATACCCATAACTTTGATGCCAAAGTTATCGCTTAAATCTTTAGCCCCACGGAAAGTACCGTCACCACCGATTACCACTAGCCCGTCGATACCGTAAGCAGAAAGGGCTTCTACTGCTTCTCTTTGGACTTCTATATCCTTAAAATCGTCACATCTAGCCGTGTTAAGAAAAGTACCGCCTTTATGGATTATGTCGGAAACAGAACGATGTTCAAGACGTTTAATTTCGCCTTTTACAAGCCCTGCGTAACCCCTTTCTACACCGTAGATATCTATCTTGTTATTTAGCGCCGTACGCACAACCGCTCTTATACAAGCGTTCATACCCGGTGCGTCGCCACCACTCGTTAAAACAGCAATTCTGTTCATACGGTTTTCTCCTTGGAATAATTGAAAATTATTTATCTAATTTATTCTACCATACCGACAAAAAAACAGCAAATCGTTTTCTCGTGTTTTTTTGTATTTTTTGCATTATTTTTTGTCTAGTTTAACCTTTTTTAAAAAATATGATTTCGTCGTCGGAAACGTACTGCTTTAGTTCGCCTAAAAGCCCTTCACATTTTCTAATCGCGCACTTGGAATTATACTTCTTTCCGCCCATTGCGATTATTACGGGAATATCACCTTGATAACTCGTTAAAATATCTAAAATATCGTCGAGTTTATCTTGTTTATCGTCGGGAATTATTAAACCCATATAAATTTGGTCGTGTTCGGGCTTAACTTCTTCTTTGATTTCCAACTTAAACACGCCGTCTGCTATTATCTGCGGAACGCCGTCCTTTATCTGAAGTTTTCCACTAACCTTAACCACTTGTTCTTCTTTTAACAAATCTCTTGATTTATCGTAGATTTTGGGGAAAACGATAACTTCTATCTGACCGAAAACGTCTTCTACTTTTACGAACGCCATATTTGTTCCGCTACGGGTTGCAAGGCGCTTAAACTCGGTGATTATACCACCCATTTCCACGTGGTCCCCGTCGTGAACTTCGGTGTAAATCTTGTTTCCTTCTTCGTCTTCTTCATAAAAGTCTAGAACGCTAGTGTTGAAGGAAAATTTTGCAAACTGGTCTTTATAGTCTTCAAGCGGATGCCCCGAGAAGTAAATACCAAGAACTTGTTTTTCCAAAGAAAGTTTTTCTTTAGACGAATACTCGCTCATATCGGGATATTCTATCTCCAACCCTTCGTCTTCTTCAAAGAAAGTGCCGAACAAGCTTATTTGAGCGTCGTCTTTCTTTTTGTTAGCCGCCGCCACCCTATCCATATAGTCGAAACAAACGGTTATAAGCGTGCGCCTATTTATGCCGAAACAATCGAAAGCGCCCGAAAGAATAAGACTTTCTACCAAACGCTTATTTATACCGACGGAAACTTCTCTACCGTCGGCTTCTTTAACCTTAAAGGATATACAACGGTTAATAAAATCTTCAAAAGACTTAAAGTCACCGTTCTTGTTGCGCTCGGCAACGATAAGGTCTATTATACCTAGCCCAACGTTTTTAAGACCTACTAGCCCGAAACGAAGCCCACCGTTTTCACACTTAAAGTACGCTACCGATTTGTTGATATCTGGCGAAAGAACTTCTATCCCTTTACTTTTAACGTAGGTTAAGTATTTAGAAGTTTCTTCAATCTTATCTAAACGGTTGTTAAGGATAGACGCAAAGAACTCTACGGGATAGTAGAGTTTTAAGTACGCCGTTTGATATGCTAAAACTGCGTAAGCCGCGGCGTGCGACTTGTTGAACGCATACTTTGCAAAGCCTGCCATTTCATCAAAAACTTCGGTGGCTACTTCTTCGGGAACGCCGTTTTTGATTGCACCGCAAATGGGGTCGCCCTTTACG